>CAZXKR010000001.1:0-1799 GCA_964641305.1 uncultured Puniceicoccaceae bacterium
GCCTCAGGGTCTAGCCCAAGAAAGCGAGCATAGTTCTTTAGAAAGCCGCTCAAATAAACTGGGGGCAAATCTACATCAAAGACATCTTTTTCAAAAGACGAAAGAAAGTGGCCTCTAATCTTGGTAGCTTCTTCCGCTTCACGTATAGAAATGCCTTTTCTATTACGAGCCTCTTCCAGCTTTTGTCCGATGGATGCCATAATTAATTTAACTTAAGCCACAACCAGTGTCGGTTTTCAATCAGCAACCGTCTATCTCGAAGATTTTTTTTCATGGACTAACCTTAACTGTTAGATGCTTCACAAGTCCAAGAGAATTTCTCTACCTTGTGAGCCATTGTCAGGCCCGACCATCCCTCTATCTTCCAATTCATCCATTATGCGAGCGGCCCGATTGTAGCCTATGCTAAGTTTCCTTTGCAAGTTGGAGGTTGAGGCTCGCTTGGTGGAACGAATAATCTCGATAGCTCTCTTGACCATAGGATCTTCGTCGCTATCTCCATCTTCTCCCAGAATCTCTTCTTGTCCAGCCGCCTCTACCTGAGCACGTACTTCTTCAATGATTTCCGGCGGACCGTTTCGTTTTAAGTATTCTACTATGCCGTTGATTTCATCATCGCTTACGAATGCTCCTTGTGCTCGCATAAACGTGGCACTGCCTGGAGGAATAAAAAGCATGTCTCCTCGCCCGATTAATGTTTCCGCTCCCTTGGAATCGAGTATTGTTTGACTGTCTCGATAGGATGCGACGCGAAAAGAGATGCGGCTGGGGAGATTTGCCTTGATAACGCCAGTGATGACATTGACAGATGGACGTTGGGTGGCGATTATTAGGTGTATGCCTGCCGCTCTAGCCAATTGGGCCAAGCGAGCAATTCCTGTTTCAACATCGGCTTGAGCCACCATCATAAGGTCGGCGAGTTCGTCAATAAAGCAGACGATGTATGGAAGTTTGTTCTCCGGAATTTCCAAAACGCTGTCGTCCCTAGGAACCTCAATATTTGACAATGCAGCACGCTCTTCTGGCGTCATTTCGGCTTCCAATGCGATCGCCTTTTCCTTTTCTTCCTTGTCCTTTAAAATTTTAGCGTTGAAGCCTGCGATATTTCGAGCACCTACTTTTGAGAAAATTTGGTAGCGACGCTCCATTTCGATGAGTAACCATTTGAGTGCGCCCGGAACTTTCTTGGGCTCGGTGACGACGGGAATAAGCATGTGCGGAAGATCATTGTAGACTTTCATCTCAACAATCTTTGGGTCTACCATGATAAAGCGAACATCCTCAGGGCTTGAATGGTAACATAGGGATGCAATGATAGTGTTTATGCAAACTGTCTTGCCCGAGCCAGTGGACCCCGCAACTAGCAGGTGAGGCATTTTTGTAAGGTCTGCGACAAGTGGAATACCGCTGGCCTCTTTACCGAGAACAATTGGAATCTCGGCATTTGCATCTGCCCAGGCCTTTGATTCTAAAATTTCCTTCAGGCAGACGGCAGCAGGTTTGTCGTTGGGTACTTCGATCCCAACGCATCCTTTTCCCGGGACAGGAGCAATAATCCTTACGCTTTCGGCTTTTAGGGCCATCGCGAGGTCTTTTTCTAGATTTGCAATTTTTGCTACTTTTACCCCTGCGGCAGGATGAATGTCGTATCTCGTTATGACAGGTCCTGTGTGAACTTCGCCAAGTTCAACTTCGATCTTGAATTGAGCCAAAGTTTCCCTGAGACGGACGGCCTTGATCATGTGGTCTTCGTCGGCAGAGTCTTCTTCTTCAGGTGGGTCCATGAGAAGATCAAGAGT
>CAZXKR010000001.1:1899-25904 GCA_964641305.1 uncultured Puniceicoccaceae bacterium
AGAAAGCCACCGGAACGGAGTTCCTGTGCTGCGTGTAGTGGAACACCTGAATATAAAATCCCACCCAAGGAACCACCGGCTCCGTGGCGGTAGAGATCTTTGTCGAGGAGAGGTTCTCCGCCTTCTGCTCTGAATCCCGCGTCTCTTAGGTTGGCTAAAGTGGCGATTGAGATGATGACCAAACCGATGGTGGCAAGCTTTCGAATTCTCATGGACTTTGTGCTTTCGGCAAAGGTAAGAAACGAGGCACAGCCAAAAGCCCAAGGTAAAAGCCACGCACCCAAGCCAAGGCTGGCGAGCATATGGTCCGACAAAAATTCTCCGACCCCACCTAGTAAATGAGGCTCCCCAGCCCTTGGCTCTGCATGTCCTTGGCCGTCGTAATCCAGAAGGCTTACCAAACAGACAAGAGCAACAACGGCAAGACCTGCCGCCAACCATGGTCGTCGCACAGGCGTAATTTTTCCGACAGAGGCTTTTGGAGCCCCTGAACCTTTCCCTTTTTTCACCACTAGATTTCCCTTACCTTTTTTAACTATGACTAGGCATAAGAGGATTTCGTTGCCTTGCAATGCAATCTTTGAAGATACTTTTACCAATGTCGGTTCTTAAGTTCACACCTATTTGCGTAGTTCGCGTTTGGGGAGGTCGTAGCCTTGCGAAAGTATTTGGTCGTGATTTACCTGAAGGAAAAAGAATAGGTGAAACTTGGGAAATTGTGGACAGACCCGAGAGCCAATCAATTGTGGCGGAAGGACCTTGGAAGGATCGTACGCTCCGCGAATTGATCGAAAGTAATTCGGATTGGCTTCTCGGCCCGAGCTGGTCCTCGGCGAAACCTTTCCCGATTCTGGTTAAATGGTTGGATTGCGCAGAACGCCTAAGTCTTCAGGTTCACCCTCCCTCAGGCGTTGCACATGAACTCGGAGCTGAGCCCAAAACGGAAAACTGGTATGTGGCACAAGCTACTTCTGGGGCAGGTTTGATTGCTGGCTTGAAGTCTGGGGTCACCAAGGAGTCTTTTGAGAAAGCATTGAAGTCTGGGTGCCTTGAGGACTTATGTCACCGATTTCCATCGCTTGCCGGAGACTCCCTTCTTGTGGAAAGTGGCCGCATTCACGCTATCGATGGAGGTAATTTGATTTTGGAGGTTCAGCAAAATTCAGATACCACTTACCGAGTATACGATTGGGAACGCTTAGGTTTGGATGGCGAACCTAGGGAACTGCATATCGAGGAGTCCATGCGATGCATAAACTTTAACGATTTTGAGCCTGAACCATATCACTCTGATGCTGAAGTTGCGGAACAGGTTATCGCAGAATGTGACCACTTCCGCATTTGTAAATTAGAGCTTGTGGATGGGCAGATGAAAAAACTTTCATCCGCAGGCGTGGATGCCGCGTTGGTGCATATTTTGAGCGGATCTCTTCACGGCGAGGGATGTTTTTTGAAAGCAGGGGATACTGGACTTGTTCCTTTTGCGGAGAATTTTTTAGCTCAGGCTTCGAAAAAGACTACACTTTTGTTGACGGATCGTTTTATTGGTTAAAGTAGGGGCAACCTTCACCGCTTTCCCGTTGACCGGTAGCGAATTCCAAGGTTTTTTATACCGTTTAACTCATTACAATGCTTGATGGAACAAGGGAACAAAACTGAAGAAGAAACATCATCTCAACCTGCGGAAGAGATTTTGGATGAAGCGAACGCGACTGAAGAGGTGGACGAATCTCTGGAAGAGGAATCTGCTCAAGGCGATGCCTCGGGCAGGATGCAGGGCAAACTCGAAGAAGCCTATGGCAAGCGCGACGAGCTACAAAACAAGTACCTCCGTGCGGCTGCCGAGTTGGACAACTTGCGAAAGCGTTCTGTTCGAGACCGTGAGGAAATCGCCTCACGCACTCGAGCCAACATAATTGGGGATTTACTTCCCGCCGTTGACGCTTTTCGCCTAGGCCTTCAGGATGCTCAGAGTCGCGAGGAGGCCAAAGGTGTTGTTGAGGGGTTTGCCATGGTCATGACTCAAATGGAATCAATACTTGGAGAACATGGACTCTCTTTGATCGATGCAACGGGCCAGCCCTTTGACACAAGCCTGCATGAAGCTGTTAGTCATGAAGCGAGCGAAGACATAGAGGAAGGTCATGTAATCTATACCGTTCGTACAGGATATAAGTTGGGCGACCGCTTGCTTAGGCCAGCGGCGGTGGTGATCTCGAAAGGCCCAACTGGCGAAGAAGAGAAATCCGAAGACTGAAATAGCTAGCCCTCAATCTTTAATCACAAGGCAATGGCATCAGAAGACTTTTATGAATTACTCGGTGTGCCTCGCGGCGCATCCCCGGAAGAACTAAAGAAAGCCTACCGAAAGCTTGCGGTAAAATATCATCCTGACAAAAACCCCGGGGATAAAGAAGCCGAGGAACAATTCAAAAAGATCTCGGAAGCATACGAAGTGCTCAAAGATCCGGAAAAGCGTCGCAGGTATGATCAATTTGGAGCAGACGCATTTCGAGGAGGGGGCGGAGGAGCCGCAGTTGATCCATTTGACCTTTTCCGCGATGTTTTTGGCGGTGGCGGAGGCGGTGGCGGATTTGGCAGTATTTTCGAGGAATTCTTCGGTGGTTCAAGTTCGCAGGGCCAAGAAGCGGGAGGAGCCCGCGGTTCTGACTTGCGTGTCTCTGTGGAAATTTCATTGAAGCAAGCTGCCGAAGGTGTTGATCGAGAGATCAAGTACAGGCGCTATGGAACCTGTGGCCCGTGTGACGGATCAGGCGCTGCCTCCGGTTCCGGTAAAGTGATGTGCCCGACTTGCGGAGGCATTGGTCAGGTTGCTTCCAACCAAGGCTTCATAAGCATTCGGCGGACTTGTCCAAAATGTAGCGGATCGGGAGTGACGATCGAAAATCCCTGCGGAACCTGTGGGGGCGAGGGGCGCGTACGGGAACCCGCGACCGTCAAGGTTAGTATCCCTAAAGGCGTGGATGACGGTACCCGATTGTGCTCTCGTGGTCGAGGCGATGCGGGTCTGATGGGAGGCTCGGCGGCGGATCTTTATGTTTTCGTGCAAGTTAAGGATCACGAACTTTTCGAACGCGACGGGGACGACCTTTTTCATGAACTCGCTCTCCCTTTTACTTTGGCGACCCTAGGGGGCTCCATTGACGTACCCACGCTGAACGGCAAGGTCTCTTTAAAAATCCCTACGGGCACTCAATCGGGTCGCACTTTTCGTTTGCGCGACAAGGGAATGCCTAATCTCCGAAGTTCTACTCGGCTTGGAGATCTCTATGCGCGCGTAACAATTCATGTTCCGCAAAAACTTTCAAAAAAACAGCGTGAATTGTTAGTCGATTTCGCTAAATCATGTGGCGACAAGGACGCGGATGTAGACGAGGGGATCATAGACAAGGCCAAGCGTTTCTTCGAAGGCGAGGATTGAAGATGGCAACCTTAGATGATCTTCCTGTCGGAGTTTCTTCGCTTGAGGAATCCGTGGAATTTCGTCGAAAAGTTAACTTACGGAACGAGACCTTCGTCCTCACCAATGGATGCTTCGACTTACTTCATGCTGGACACATCTATTGCTTGGAACAAGCCGCAGCATTGGGAAACCATCTTTGGGTTGCCCTCAATTCAGACTTAAGTGTCCGTGACCTCAAGGGCTCTTCTCGTCCCGTGCAAGGAGAACGCGAACGTGCCTATGCACTTCTTTCCCTAAAAAGCGTATCAGGAGTATTTCTTTTTGACGGAAAGAGAATAATCTCCGAAATCAAAGCTCTATCACCCGATGTCTATGCTAAATCTGGCGATTACTGTCTGCAGACGATGGACCAAAGTGAACGCGAATCCTTAAGGCAAGTGGGTGCAGAAATTAACTTTCTGCCATTTCTTGAAGGGTGTGGAACCACTGGGCTTTTACAGAAAATTAAAGGCTTGCCCGAAATCTAAAACTTTAACGCAATGTCAAACATGAGGGTCGTCATATTAGGATCAGGTTCCGGAACAAATGCTGAGGCCATCCTATCTGCGGCATCGGCAAGTCAACTCGGCCCTACACAAGTAGTTGCTGTATATAGCGATGTTAAAAATGCAGGTATTCTTGAAAAAGCCGCTCGTTATGAGGTAAAGAACAGTCATCTTTCGGCTCCATCCCAGCAGGCGACTTTTAATGGGGAGTCAGAAAGCCTTTGGATCGAAACGATCAAAGAGGATGTGCCCGACTTAATCGTTCTTGCTGGATTTATGCGCATTTTAAAAGGGCCATTTCTTAAAGCATTCTCTGGAAAGATAATTAATCTCCACCCCAGCTTGTTACCCAGCTTCCCAGGACTGGAAGCCATTCGTCAAGCCTTTGCCCGTGGTGTAAAAATAACGGGTTGCACCATTCATTGGGTGAATGAAGTGGTGGATGGTGGCGAAATTATTGCACAGGCTCCAGTGCGAGTTATGCCTGGCGATACTTACGAACTACTGGAGCAAAAGATACATGGGGCGGAACATGTTGTCTTACCTTCGGTCATTCGAGATCTTGCCATTGGCGTGACTCCCTTTCTCGGGGAATGATCAAGGCGTCTCTCCCGTTGTCCTCGGAGCTCATCCTTCCGCTGGAAGATTTCTTATGTGAAATGGCTCCCAGTAACTGGTGTTTGCAAATAAATAGACTTTCGAACGAGGGAACTCTAGAGGGTTTTTTCGAGAGCCGAGAGTTGGCTATTGCTGAGTGGGCTAGTCTATCCCAAAGGTTTCCCGCATTTGTCGATTCCAACTCGCTTGCGTTTTCAACTGTCGAGGATCGTGATTGGAAAGAAGCTTACAAAGAACATTTCCATCCTTGGAGCATCGGTCGCTTGCATCTTGTGCCCGAGTGGGAGCGCGCAACCTATCTCTTGCCGGAAGGGGAAAAGGTACTGTATGTCGATCCCGGAATGGCTTTTGGTACGGGACTTCACGAAACTACTCGCCTGTGCCTAGGTGCGATCATTGAGTTTTTCGAAGAGACCGGCTCTGAGGGACTCAGTTGTATCGACGTAGGTTGTGGTTCAGGAATACTCGCTTTATCTGCCAAGTTACTTGGTGCGGGAAATGTGAAAGGTGTTGATGTCGATCCCGATGCCATCCGAATTTCCATCGAAAACGCTACGGCAAATGGGATGGCCGGCGACGTCAGTTTTACTACGAACGATATTGCAGGAGGGCTTTTTTCGGAAAGTGCCGATCTTGTGCTGGCAAACATACAGGCAGACGTACTCTGTGCGAATGCTGAACTGTTGCTACGTGCTGTTCGGCCGCAAGGGTGTCTTGCCCTGTCGGGAATATTGTCTATTGAAGCTAAAAAGACAGCCGAATTCTTTCAAGAGACCATCAATTGCTTAGGCTCAAGCTTCATCCTGCGAAGAAAAGACGAAGGAGAGTGGACGCAGCTTACCTTAATCCGGAAATAAAATTTCGGAAAAGTCTTTTCCTTTACAGAGTTCTCCCCCCCTCAATCTTTTTGACTACTTAGGAATAAGCTCAAAACCTGTCGATAGGTCATTGACTAACCATCCCGCTTCATCGAGCTTTTCACGATGTTTATCGGCTTCGGCCCAGTTTTTTGCCAATCTCGCCTGAAGTCTTTTTTCCGCCAACTCCTTAATTTCCGCAGGAGGATCATTAGGAGCATCAGTTTTTGGCAGACAAATTCCGAGTGCATTTAGAACAAACCAAAATGACTTCTGCAGAACCTCTTTTTCATCGCTCGACAGCACTTCGGGGTTGATGTTGTTTACTGCGGAAAAAAGGGCTCCGAGAGCCTTTGGTGTATTCAAGTCGTCCAACAAGGCTTCCCAAGCCCTTTGGAAGGGTCCCAACTCCGAGGGTCCCATAGCTAAGGACTCCTCATAGGAGGGCGGGTTCTTCTCGCCAAGAAAGCTGTGAGCTTTTGAGAGTTTTCCAAGTGCCGAACGAGCTGACTCAAGCGATGAAAAGGTAAAGTTGAGTGGCTGCCTGTAGTGACCTGAGAGCAGTGCATATCTCACAATTTCAGGGCCATGTCCCTTTTCCTTCAAGTCGTCCAAGGTGTACATGTTGCCTAAGCTTTTGCTCATCTTTCCCCCATCCACCATCAGGTGGGCAATATGAAACCAATGTCTGGCGAAAGGTTTCTCAGATGAACATATGCTTTGGGCGATTTCGTTTTCATGGTGAGGAAAAACAAGATCCTCTCCACCCGAATGAAGGTCGAATGAATCACCTAGATATTCTCTGCACATGGCACTGCACTCAAGATGCCAACCAGGCCTTCCCTCACCCCATGGGCTTTCCCAGAAATTCTCGCCGTCTTCCTGCCGTCTTCCTTTCCATAGGGCGAAGTCCCCTAAAGACTCCTTTGAGTATTCGTCGGCCGCTGTGGTCCGGCGACTTGCTCCCGCAGAAAGGTCTTGGGATTTCAGCTTCGAGAGTTTTCCATATTCGCCAAAAGAGGAAATTCGAAAGTATACGGAACCATCTTCCGAAACATAAGCGTGTCCGCGCTCTATAAGGCTCTCGACTAACTGAATCTGCTGAACGATATGGGCAACAGCACTCGGTTCGACATGTGGCTTCAGCAAGCCAAGTGCCTCGCAGTCATCATGAAAACGATCAGTCCAGTGAGCGGTAAATTCCTTTAGTGCTTGATCCGCCTTTATCGAGCCGCGAATAGTCTTGTCGTCAACATCCGTCAGGTTGCGGATATGCAAGGTTTTCAAACCATTGCATTCAGTAACCCTTCTAAATAAATCCTGAGCGACAAAGGTTCGAAAATTACCAATGTGGGCTGCTCCGTAAACAGTCGGACCACAGCAGTAGAACCGAAGCACGCCTTCTTTTTCGGCAAAAACTTTGCACTTACTTCGAGACATCGTGTCTTGAAGGAATAGACCATTGCCTTTCGCATCACTCATGATGCAAAGCAGAGTGCATTAGCTTTTCGAGCGGGCAAACCAAAACTCGAACTCTAAAATACTGTAATGTGCGTTGTCTTTTCGACAACTCCCTCAGAGTAGAAATGCCCAGAAAGTCTCAGCCGAGAGCGAAAGCTCGGGAGATAGATTGCCAACTATATCTTATTTAAAGCGTGCTCGGGTGCGCGAAACAAGATCGCGCAAGGTTTCGCAAATTAGTGGCAATCTGGGGCTTTTCTCCTTGGACTCAATTACTTCGAAGAAAGAGAGGAGCGCATGGTTCATCAACTGATTTGTGTTCCAGTTGCCATACTTTTTGTATGCCTCGACCTTTTTCCAAGTCTCCAAGGAGATTCGGGTGGTAAACGATTTCGATTCTTTTTTGGGTTTGGGTACTTTGCGAGCAGTCATTGTCTATCTCTTGAGTTATTTGTTTTTCCGTAATCTTTTAAGAAAAGGTTACAAAGAATGCAGAAGTTGCTTTATGCATAGCAACCGATTGCCCAAACGCAAAACAAAAATGCGACCTATTGATTGTCTTATCCAATTGACAGAAGCCAAGCTTTTCACTAACCGTGCAAAACTTAAATTTTCAGGATGAACTAATCCTGTTAATTTAACCTTAAAACCATGCTCCTTTTTTAATCAAACGAAAGAAGAAAAAGTGAAACTTCAAATAAATAATTGCGATAGCTCTGTCGAACACTCGGAAAACCATGTGGTCGACATCTCCGAAGGTTCCAACGAGTATACTTTTGTACATTTTCTGAGTCCAGCATTGGTCAAGACGGCTTCCGGCCTGACCGAAGTCGAGGCAGGAGCCTGCGTAATGTATACCCCTCAGAATCCACAATTCTACAGGGGTGCAGGTGAGCGTTGGTCAAACGACTATTTGACATTTTCGGGATCATCGGCTGAAAAAATCGCTCTGACTGGTGGATTTTTGATGAATGAGGTTTTTTATCCTTACAGAACTCATTTCATTTCTTCTTTATTTGAAAAGATGAAAACCGAAAGCTTGCGCCGTGAACTCAATTGGGAGCGTATTGCGACTTTGGCACTAGAAGAATTTATTTTAAAGCTCTCTCGTTATGCTGAGGACGACCTCTCTTCTTTTTCTTCCGACCATTCCCATGTACTGCGAGAGGTAAGAGCTGAAGTGCACGAACGGATGGTCGAGCATTGGGCGATCGAGGAAATGGCTCGTTTGGCAAATTTAAGTTCAAGTCGCTTTGCCGCACTTTTCAAGAATGAATTCGGGGTAAGCCCCACCGAAGACTTGATTCGCGAACGCATTGAACGTGCTAAGACCTTGCTGTCGAATGTGCGCGTAAGTGTTAAAGAGGTTTCGGCCAACTGCGGTTTCGAGAGTGTACACTATTTTCATCGGGCTTTTAAAAAGCGCGTGGGGATTACACCG
Source organism: uncultured Puniceicoccaceae bacterium (assembly GCA_964641305.1). Taxonomy (GTDB): domain Bacteria; phylum Verrucomicrobiota; class Verrucomicrobiia; order Opitutales; family Seribacteraceae. Next base: position 10,246 of record CAZXKR010000001.1, read on the forward strand.
AGGCATTATCACAAAATGAAGAATCCGACTGCACAATCTCGCGTACGCGGTGAGTTTACATTAGACGAACTGTCGCAAGATGCTGATTTCAGCGGAATTATCCAGATCAAGGACGGCGAAGTCTTTTTTCATGGTGATAGCGATGGTTGGGCTGGGTTTTTGGGTTGGTCGTCAACAGAACTTATCGACAAGCCATTCTTTAACTTTGTTGACCCACAGGATTTGGTAATCGGCCGTGAAGCGTTGGGTCAAATTACTCAGGGGCAGAATCTGAGAGACATTACAATTCGGCTCAGCAAAAAAGATGGCGGGCACCGGATCGTAGAATTTTCGGCGATATCTAAAGGCAATACTTGGTTTTGGTTTGCAAGAAAACTACCTGATGACTTTCAAGTTCATCCAAGGAATTGATTTTCGGCGATTCTACACTTTTTCGTCTAATCCATTTTGAACGACGGCAAATTGCGGAATTTTCTCCAAGTCGTTTCAGACAAGCTAAGCCTCAGCCTTTCCTAACCTTCTCCTTGGCTTGTTCGGATTCTTCTTCCAGAGATGAGGTTTCATGAGCGATTTGCTGGCGAAACTCATCAGCTCCTGCTTCATCACCTGCGGCGATGGAATCGGCAAGGTTTTTTTCTAAGAATATTTTTCGTTCGGCGATCTTAGCCTGATATTTCGATGTTATTTCGGCAATTTCAGCTTTTTGCTCCTTGGAGATAGGTTTGGGCTCATCATCCCCCCCCATACGTTCCATGGCTAATTCGTATGCACTCTTCATAACATTAGTTTCAAAAAGACAGGTTGGTCCCAAAGGCAATAAAAAAGGCAATGCATGCCGGTGCTGCAAAAAATACTAATGCGGAGGATGACGGCAATCTGTCAGCCAATGCAAGGCATACGCCGAGATAGATGAAGCTCGTTATTGCAGGGGCCCAAGTAGTTTCTACTTCCGTGCGATAGAAAAAGCCTGGGATTTTAATAAAGAAATTCACGAGAAAATCCATCAACCGTATGATGCACCAATCAAGTTCGTGAAGAAAATCAAAACCGCAGGCCCCGAAGGGCAAAGAAAACACGGCCAACCAAATTGCTCCAACGGCTAGAAAAACAAGAAATACATTCAACAAAACTCCTCCGGGAGAAAAGACTCCAAAGGCTTCTGCGGCAAGTGGCGAGCTCGCCAAGGTCGCTGCTACGCTTATGGCCAGAGCTCCAAAAAACCAATGGCATATCCCAACTCCAATTTTGCGATACCCCGATAATTCTTCATCCGAAAGGAATCGCCAAGGTCGCATGGTTGCCTGGAGTCTTTTTCCTAGTGGACCCCCATACAGAATTATGGAGAAGACAACGGCATAGGAAAGCTGAAACCCTTTTTTCCAAAACTGCCCAGGATCTATTGCAAGAACGAAGACGGCGGATATGACGAGTGCACGAAAGGCACTCCCCCTCCTTCCCGAAGCGTCCGAAGCCTTCCAAAAGGCGATCATAATGAAAGCGCGTTGTGCCGACGGAGTACCTCCCGTAATTTGGACATAGAGGTATAGCAGGGATAACATTAGGATCGTCTCCATCCATCTCGGCCCGGGAACCAACCGCAACAATAGCAAGAGCAAGCCAGCCACGACAGCTATGTGCAGGCCGCTTATCGCGAAAAGGTGCATCGCTCCAGCAAGGATAAACCGCTCTTTTTGATCATGTGGAATTGCGGTTTTTTTCCCAAGAAGCATAGCAACGACAATTCCCGCGACCTGTTCATCCTCCGGTTCTGTTCCGAAACGCAACAGTTTCTCAATGTTTCGATTTGAATTACGACAAAAATGAGCAAAGGGACTTGCGGAGAGGACCTTCTCCAAAATTTCGCCACGTCGAAACTCGTATTGGATACCCATGGCGAGAAGGTGTTGGCTAAAGGAGTTCTTGGTGCCGTTTTGGATTGGATACAGCACGCCCAATACCCGCATTCTGTCTCCTTCGACTGGTTCGCTCCCCTTATTTCTGCCGGCGAGTCGAAAATAGATTTGTTTGCCTTTTAGATCACTGCGGACATCGGGAGTCCATCGAACATGGGCAAGTCCGGAAAACTTTTCCGAATCATTTTTTTGATCGAAGAGACGCTCAATGTGGATATCGAGGACTAGTTCTCGAGGGGGTAATTTGAGCAAGCTGGCCGTGGTTTTATGAGAGCCTTCCACTTGAAGGTATCTAGTAGCTGAAAGGCAGAATACTCCACCAATAAAGAAAACAGCCCACAACCATTGTGTATTTCGTTGACGGATCATGGTCCACATCCCTGCGATAGAAAAAAGTAAGCCGCAGGTAAAAATGGGCATGAGAACATATGGCATCAAGACATTCGCTGCGATCAACCCTGCGACCCACGGAAGCAGAACCCAAAGCAATGGGGCCCGCAATGGTGTGGTTGGGTCGAGATCTGAAATCCTCATCGCAACGCTTGCCGTAATTGCTTCTCCGTGCTTGGATAATTTTTGAAATGAAGGACGACGAAAAAGAGTCGCTTTTGGAAGAGCGGGGAAAGGTGAGTGAGAACAGAAGGCCATTGGCCGAGAGAATGCGACCGTGCACCATTCTTGAGGTTTTTGGTCAAGAACATATATTGGGTAAGGGTTGTTTGCTACCTAATCTGATCAAGGAAAACCGGGTGGGCAACTTGATTTTAGCTGGGCCTCCCGGTTCCGGAAAAACGACTCTGGCGACAGTTATCGCAGCCGAAAGTGGGTGCAAAATCCTGAAGATAAATGCCGTTACTTCAAATGTTGCCGAACTTCGTGACGCCCTCAAGCTCGCTCGTTATTATGGTTCTGCCAATTGCTACCTTTTCATTGACGAGATTCATAGATTCAATAAAGCCCAACAGGATTTGCTTTTGCCGGATGTTGAATCGGGTAACGCTCGCCTTATTGGCGCTACCACCCACAACCCGCGATATTATGTAATAGATCCTTTGCTTAGTCGCTGCCATCTGTTCACATTGGAACCGCTTTCGGTTCCTGTTATAGAAGGCTCACTCCGAGTTGCCTTAAACGATTGCGAAAGGGGTCTAGGTTCCCGCTCCTGCGAGGCTGATAAAGTGATATTAGAGCAGATTGCTTTGCTGGCCGAAGGAGATCTTCGTCGCGGATACAATTTCTTGGAAACGATAGTTGAGGCTTTGCCTGTGGGTGCAAAACTGACGGACCAAGAGCTGGCTGTTTTTAGTCGTGAGCGCAACATTCGCTACGATAGGGATGAGGACGAACACTACGATACCGCATCGGCTTTTATAAAAAGTATGCGCGGCAATGATCCCGACGCCGCCCTCTATTGGCTCGCGAAAATGTTGGCCGGTGGAGAAGACCCCCGCTTCATTGCCAGAAGATTAGTCATTTTTGCCTCAGAAGACGTGGGGTTGGCGGATTCGAGGGCCTTGCTACTTGCTGATGCGGCGTTTCGGGCGTGCGAAATTATTGGTTTGCCCGAGTGTGAACTGAACCTTGCGCACGTTACCATCTTCCTTGCGACTTGTCCGAAGAGCAACAGTTCGACTTTGGCTATAGGCAAAGCCAAGCGAGCTATACGCGAAAAACCTCTTCAATCCATACCTTCCGCCATTCGAGACAGGCATGGCCGCAACAAAAAAAACCGCAGCGGAAACGAAAATTTCTATCTTTATAGCCACGATTTCTCTGAAAATGTTTCGGGACAAGATTATCTGGATGAGCAACTTGAACTTTACTCTCCCAAAAACTCCGGGGCAGAAGTGGCCATCGGCGAACGACTGTCCTTATGGAAATCAATGCGGAGAGACCTACAAGCGTAGCTTTGCTTTCTTTTCTACTTGGCTTTTGATCGCACCTCTTAAGGTTGCAATTTCTGCCGAGAAGTCGGACATTCATTCTAGTGAGAGTGGCAACCTGAGTTTGCACTTTCCCATATACCCGATTTTAATTTCTACCTATGCTTTACGATAGACCTTATATGAGAGCCCCTAGTTTTGGGGGACGAACAAGTAGTTTCCTCAAGTTCTTGCTCGTTTTATTGATTGCGAGCTTCGTATTGCAAACCATTGTTAAGGCAGTAGGCGACATTGATGCAAATGTAACATTTTTCTCTTGGACGGCCTTTACGCCAGATGGATTTCTTTCTGGGAAGTTGTGGACGATTTTCACATACGCTTGCTTGCATGAGGGGCCATGGCATCTGGTTATGAATCTCTTGGCTATTTTTTTTATGGGACGAGCCCTTGAAGATGATCTCGGCCCGAAAATGATGACTTGGTTGACTTTGGCCGGAGCAGCATCGGGGGCCTTGTTGTGGTTTGCATTCAATATGGGCGGAAGTGGATTAGTTGGTGCGTCTGCAATTGCTTTGGCTTTCGTTACGACTTTTTGTCTGCGTAGACCGGAGCAGCCTATCACTCTACTGCTCTTCTTTGTCATACCTTGCACACTGAAGCCAAAATGGATTCTGTGGAGTCTTCTTGGCATCGAGACTTACGGCTTTCTTTTTTCTGAGCTCAATGGCGGTTCGGGAGTTGCCCACTCGGCGCATTTGGGAGGGATGTTGGCAGGGTTGTTTTTCTTTAGCTACGCTCGTTCGGGCGGAACTTCCTGGAACAAGCGTCCGCGGCTACAAAAACCTTCTTGGCTGAAGGTTGCCAAGCAATCACGCAAATCGGGAGCACCTTCCGATTATTCCGTAAACCTCGACGATCGCGAGATGGTCGAGCAGGAGGTCGATCGGATTCTCGACAAAATTAACGAAAAAGGCTTTGGCTCTCTTAACGAAGATGAAAAAAGAACCCTCGACAAGGCAAAGAGCCTCTTGGGAAAGTAAGTGTTTGCATGCGAATATTTCATTGCCGACAGATGCGACATCCTCTTTTCTGATTTCTTTCTACCTTTGGCTGTCGTCATGTCAGTTTTCGAATAATCCGATTCACTATGATTAAATTCCGTAAATATTTTTCGCTCCTAACATTTGCCGTTCTGTGCTTTGATTATGTTCTCTTAGCGAAGGAAGAGCAGGTTGCCATTGGGGACAAGGAACTTGAGCCGACCAAGCTCATGCAAGGTGAGGCTCGATGGTTGGCCGAAGCTCTCCAGCGAGCTCATTACAGCAAGGTTTCTGTAGAGAAAGTCGATCGGAAGGAATTTCTCGAGACTTACATGAACAGGCTAGATCGCCAACGCCTGTATTTTCTCGAGTCCGATCATGAGGGCTACCTCAAAACCTTTTTGCCCACGATCGGCACCTACTTGGAACAAGGAAACCTTTTCCCAGGATTTCGTATATATAATGATTATAAATCGAAGGCACTGGTTCGTCTGGCGTGGGTCATTGCTCGTCTGCAAAAAGATTTTGATTTAAATGCTGATGTCGCTTTTATTCCAGACCGCGAGAAAGTTTCGTGGCCAAAAAATGAGGAAGAGGCCGATGAAATTTGGGAGAAGCGGTTAACTTACGAAATGATTGCGGAGTTGCTTGCGCAGATCGGTGACTCCCTCGATGAAAATAGTACCGAAGCCGAAAGCAAGACTTTGCTGCCAGAAGCCGAAAAACTGGCGGAGTTTACCAAGGAGGCTCGTGACCGCATTACCAAACGCTATGAACGCTGGGATAAAAACATTCGCGAGTTCGAAGCTTCGGATGTTCAGGAAACGTATCTTACCACGCTTTCCCAGATGTTCGACCCTCACACGACTTTCCTTAACATCAAGCAACGAGATAGGTTCAATCAATCGATGCATAACACTTTTGTAGGGATTGGTGCTGTACTTACGGATGAAGATGGTTTTTGCACGATTAAAGAACTTCTCCCTGGAGGTCCCGCCGAGGCTTGTCGCGAATTGGAGCCAGAAGACGTCATTCTAAAGGTTGCTCAAGGAGACGGAGATTTCGTTGAGGTAGTCAATATGAAGCTTAGCAAGATAGTGGAACTTATTAAAGGGCCCAAGGATACAGTCGTGCGACTTTTCGTAAAGCCGGGCAAGAATCCTTCTGACCGAAATACGGTGAGCATTACCAGAGATCGCATCAAGTTGACTGCTAATTTAGCTTCTGCGACCATTCACGAGGTGCCAGCCCCTGAAGGTGACCGAACTTTCCCCATTGGCGTTATCGAACTGCCTTCATTTTATGGAGCCGCTCCCGGAGAGGCTAAAGCTAAAGCCACCGATGATCTGGAAGAGCTTATTGGAAAACTGAAAGATCTTGGAGCCGAAGGCATTGTGCTAGACCTTCGTCGCAACGGAGGTGGATTTCTTAGTGAGGCAGTAAGTCTTGCAGGACTTTTCATTTCAAGAGGACCCGTTGTTCAGGTAAAGAGCACTGATGGGAAAATTCGCAAAAAATTTGATTTTAACCCAAAGATGGCTTGGGAAGGTCCACTTGCTCTGTTGGTTTCACGGTACAGTGCGTCGGCTTCTGAAATTGTAGCTGGAGCACTTCAGAATCATAAGCGTGCTCTAATATTAGGAGACAAGGCAACCCATGGAAAAGGAACTGTTCAATCAATGATTGAGATGAACGCACCCTATCTATATACCTTAAAAAGCGATAAGCGGAGTGCTGCTAAAATTACCATTCAGAAATATTATCTGCCAAGCGGAACCAGTACTCAGAATGTTGGTGTGATTGCCGATATTCCAATGCCTTCTATCAACGAGTTTCTTCCTATCGGCGAAGCTGACCTTCCTCACGCCATGAAGTGGGACGAAATTCCAGAAGTGAACTATCGTCGGCCTGCGGAAGAATTTCGAATTCGACCAGAGGAGTCCAAACAACTGCTTGAAACGAGCCTTAAGCGACAACAGGAAAGAGAGGAATTTGCCTATCTGCGAAAGAATGTTGATTGGTATAAAGGGAAACGCGACCAGAAGGAGTTTTCCCTAAACCTCGCTAAGCGGCTTGAGCAAAAAACTAAGGATGAAGACTTTACAAAAGAGCTCAATGAAGAGATGAAAGATTTGGCGACAAAGTCATTTCCGGCCCGTCAAGTTCGACTGGATGTAGTGCGAATTCAGGATCGTCGTTCACGTGAAGTTCGTGGAGAAAAAGTTGAAGATGAAGGAGTCGCGGAAAAAATGGAGCCTGGAACTACCTTGGACATTCGCCTTCATGAAAGCCTTCGAATCGTTTCCGATTGGATACTTTTGCGAGAAGAAGCCTCCAAGGTTGCCAAAAGCGTTGAGGGTGCTGAAAAAAAATCTTAAGTGATAACACCAAGTAGGTTGGTTCGTCGGAACTTAAAGCCAAGATAGCTTTATTTTCCGAGCGATGGCACTTATGTATTCGCTATTTCTTGTGGTTGGCTAGCAAGGAAAAACCGGGGTTTCTTGGATAAATCTCTCATGCCTCTAGCATTGGAATATCCCTTTTCCCGTGCTTTTTCAATAAGGAGTTCATGGTGTGACTCACCAGTTTCCATTGCGAGTAAACCGCCAGAGTTTAAATGTTGTTTGGACGCTGTTAGAATATGAAGGAGGTGGTCGTGGCCTTCATTTTTAGAGACAAGAGCTAGCTTGGGATCATGTTCCCGAACCTCTGGCTGAGAGCATTCCCATTCTTTATTAGAGAGATAGGGAGGGTTTGAGACGATTAGATCAAAAGCGGACTCGTTCTTTTGCAATGACTCGAACCAGTTGCCGAGACGGAAGCTAATTTTATCAGAAAGTTTGTTATTGGCAGCATTTTCTTGTGCAAGGAGGAGAGCATCTGAGGAGATGTCGGTGGCTACCACTTGCGCCGATGGAAAAACCTTGGCAAATGCAAGTGCAAGTGCACCAGAACCAGTGCCTAGATCTAAAATGCGGCGGGGTGGCTTTGTGGCAAATTCGCCATTAAGAATTTCAGTGAATTCTTCCGTCTCCGGTCGCGGAATCAGAGCCCTTTTGTCGCAAGTGATTCGAAGGCCGGCAAAATCCACAAACCCGATCAAGTGTTGGAGTGGTTCTCTTGCTCCCCTTCGCTTAACCAGTTTGCGAATAGGAGCGAGCTGAGCTTCTTCAAGTGGTCGCTCGAACTGCAAGTAGAGGTCCATCCGGGCAAGGTTTAAAGAATACGCAATGATCCACTCTGCATCGAGTTTGGGCTGGGGCACTCCGCATTTTTCAAAAAAACTTGTGGTTCGTCGAACCACATCGAGAATAGTGAGCATGGAGCTCAAGAACCTTGCGAAGCTGAAATTTCCTCAAGTCGCAAACGCCGATCTTCTTCAATCAAGGCATCCAGTACTTCATTGAGTCCACCGTCCATGACCTCGGTCAAGTTCCGAGTGGAATGGCCGATTCGGTGATCCGTCATTCTACTTTGAGGGAAGTTGTATGTACGAATTCGCTCGCTCCTGTCACCTGTTCCGATTTGCCGCCGCCGATTTGCTGCATATTTCTCTCGCTCTTCTTCCTGCTTCAAGTTCAGGAGGCGAGCACGGAGAACAGTCATGGCCTTGTTTTTGTTTTTGAGCTGCGAGCGTTCGTCTGCGCAGTAAACAGTTAGACCCGTAGGTTTGTGGAGTAGTTGAACGGCCGAATCTGTAGTGTTCACTCCTTGACCACCTGGCCCACTGGCCCTGCAGACATTGATTTCCAGATCATTCGGGTCGATCTCTATGTCAACTTCTTCTGCTTCAGGCAGAACGGCAACGGTTGCAGTTGAAGTGTGTATGCGCCCGTTGGCTTCAGTTGTGGGCACTCTTTGTACTCGATGAACACCGCTTTCAAATTTAAGCCGTGCAAAGACATCTTCGCCCTTGACCGAAAAAATGACTTCTTTGTAGCCACCTGTTTCCGAAATACTTTCGCTCAAACGCTCTATACTCCACTGGCTTTCTTCGGCGTAACGCGAATACATCCGCAAGAGATCTGATGCAAAAAGCGATGCCTCTTCACCGCCTGTGCCCGCCCGAATTTCGATTATGGTATTTCGCTCATCCGCGTCTTCGGCCGGGATCATGGCGAGAAGAAGGTTTTCTTTTGTTTCTTTCAACTTGGCTTCCAGTATCTCGATTTCTTCTGCGGCCATCTCTCCCAATTCTTCGTCGTCCAGCAAAAGACGATTTTCAGTTAAGGTTTTTTCGGAAGTTTTGATGTCATCGCCCAATCCGAGCAATTGCTCGATCCTACGGTGCTCGCGAGACAAGCTTGCTGCCCGCCTCTGGTCTTTGAAAATATCCGGGTCCGCAAGTTCCTTTTCCAATTCCCCGAGGCGTTTGCGGAAGGGATCAAGATCTGGTGTCTGGTGCATGTTTAATACGAATTTTCTTTGCTCGAAAGAACTTAAGGCGTAAAAGTAATGGTCTATGAATCAAGCCCGAAAGCAAGCTCAAGTGCATGGGCAAAATATTATAGCCTGCGTGTGGGATTTTGACAAGACGCTCATACCCGGATACATGCAGACTCCTCTGTTCGAACGTTACGGAATCGATGAAAATCTTTTCTGGAACGAAGTTAATAGTTTGCCGGAAGTGTATGCGAAGAGAGGGTTGCGAGTCTCTGCAGACACCATCTATCTCAACCATCTGCTCAGTTATGTCAAAAATGGCCCCCTGCGTGGTCTCACTAACGAAAAACTTGTTGAGCTTGGGACCGAACTTGAATTTTGCCACGGATTGCCGGAGTTTTTTGGAGAGTTGTCAAAAATTCCGTCGACCGAGGAGTTCAGTCAGTATGATTTTCGGCTGGAACATTACATCATCAGCACTGGGCTTACCCATGTCGTTAGAGGTAGTAAGATTGCCCCTTTTGTGGAAGATATATTTGCCTGCGAATTTATAGAGTCTCCCCTTCCCCCCTATTTTTCTAGGCAAACCGAACTTTTTTTGCCGCTGGAACCTGAAATCACCCAAATCGGCATGGTCGTGGATAACACGATAAAGACCCGCTATATTTTCGAAATCAACAAAGGCTCAAATAAAAACCCCGCGATCGAGGTCAACTCAGCCTTGCCTCACGAAGATCGAAGAGTGCCCATCGATCAAATGATTTATGTTGCAGATGGCCCAAGTGATGTTCCGGTTTTTGCGGTCTTGAAGCAATGGGGAGGAAGAACGTACGCTGTTTATGACCCGGATAACGAGAAAGAATTCAAGCAGACTTGCCGACTTGTCGAGACGGGCCGAGTGCACAATAACGGCCCTGCTGATTATCGTTCATCTTCGCCAACTTCACAGTGGTTGAAGCATAAGGTCCTCGAAATTTCCCGGGAGATGGTTCTTAAGCGAGAGAACGCCTTGAGATCACGTTCTACAAATCCTCCTCACCACCTTCCTCGAGAAGAAGATTCCAGTGACTCGATAAATCCTCCCCAGCAAGAGACCCTTTTCGACTAGAGTGATCTAGCTTTAAGGCCAGCGACATGCGCATTTTCCCTGGCGAACGGCGTGCGAGCCTAAGCGTTCGTGAGTTGGCTGATTTCGCCCTAGGGCCGAGAAGGCGATTTGGCGGATCTTCCGGTACTTGGCGAGCCGAACTTGGTCGGGAATGGCATTCCTCTTTGCGGACGGAATCAGAGTTACTGGGAAACGAGGGAGGCGAGGTTCGTCATGAGGTTACCGTTCGAGGCATTTTACTACGAGGTGGATGGGCGTTAGAGCTGGAGGGGCGTGTTGACAAACTGGTCGAGAACAATGGCTTGGCCCTGGTTAGTGAGCTTAAGACCACTTTGCTTCCCCTACCATCGTCCGAAGAAAGTTTACGGGAAAAGTATCCTCATTATTTTTTGCAAGTGTCCGCCTACCTGTTGCTTTTCCGTCTTTTACCTGAATATGCTCAAAAGCAGGTTGTTGGAGAATTGAGGTTTGCCGATGTTTCCAGCGGAGGATTTATCCAAACATTACCGGTAGAACATTGCGATGATGAAGCTTTAGAAGAGCAGGTAGAGTCGTTGCTGGGATTTCTTGAAGAGCGGCGGCTCAATCGGCAACGTCTTTCTACCCTTTCATTCAATAATCCCTTCGAGACTTTGCGTGAAGGGCAAGCCGAAGCCCAGACGGCCTTGGAGCAATCTTTTGCGACCGCTCCTGTTACTCTATTTGAAGCACCAACTGGTTTCGGCAAGACAGGTACCGCCCTTTCCTTTGCGCTAGAACGATTGAGGGACGGTTTGTGTGACCGCATTCTGTACTTGACCGGCAAAACAACAGGACAAAACGAAGTGGTTAGAACCTTAGACAAAATGATTCCCGATGATTGTGGTTTCCGCTACCTTTGCCTACGCAATCGTACCGAGCGCAACATTGGCTTTGAGGATCTCGAACATTTGTCCGAACAAGAATTAGCTCGTCGCTGGAAATCTGCAGCCTTAAATCCCCTTGCTCTCTTTCAAGGAGGTACAATATCAGAGAAAAACTTAATTGAATCTGCAAAACACGCGGGTATCCCTCCTTATGAAATTATTCGTGCATGTCTCCCTTTTGCAGAACTATGGATAGGCGATTTCAACTATGTGTTTCAACCGCGAAGCGCCTCGACCTTCAGCACGGTGGAAGGCTTTGCTCCCATACGTTCACTTCTCATAGTGGACGAGGCCCACAATTTGCCCGAGCGTGTCGCATCGGGGTTGTCGGCACGATTTGCTTTTGATGATGCCGCACAAGCGACCGAGCACCTACTTTTCGCTCAAGCCCCTAAAGGATTAATCAGGGCACTGGGTGATTGGGTTGAGTTTCTTAATACTCGTCGACAAAACGAAATCGTGGATGCCGATGATTTTTACAAAGCGACCGAGCTATTAGAAACTCTCGCTGAAATGGTACGTAAAGGCCCCATTCCCTTTGGCGATCTTCCAAGTCGGGTTATTGACACTCTATGGAGGTTCGGGGATACCGCTCGCTTACTTGGTTTGGACGCTTTGCCCAAGCATCTTTGGGTTCCGGAGGATCGCTCCATGGAAATTACCTGTCTGGACGCAGCTTCCCACATTGGTACGGAACTGCGCTCTTATGGTTTATGTCTTTTGGAGTCTGCAACCTTGTCGCCTGTGGATCAATTTGCGATCTCTTGCGGGCTTCAGCCGTCTGAGCGTCGGACTGTTTGGGGTTTGGCCCCTTGGCGAACGGCGGCCTTGAGGGTTGCTATAGACATACGGGGTGACACGAGATTCTCTCGAAGGCATCAACACCTCGATGAAATCGCTACAGCTGTTCTGGCTTTGATCAATGCGACGGAAAAGCCCGCAATTATATATTTTTCTTCTTATAGATATGCAATCGAAGCCAATAACCGTTTAGGAGAAATATCGCCTCTGACCAAAGTCGTACTTCAACCCCGCTTTGGTTCCCAGCGAGAGACTAACCAGTTTCTCACTACCGCACTGGTCGCTGGTGATGCGATTTTTCTTGTTCTTGGCAGTGTATTTGCCGAGGGCATAGATTTTCTCGGAGGTAAGGTGGATACGGCAATGATTGTAGGTCCTGCATTGCCTGAGGTTAACATGCTGCAGAAGGCGAAAATGGAGGCTTGCGGTGGCATGGATCGTGAAGAAGCCTTCCGCCGAACCTACCTTATTCCGGGAATGCGAAAAGTTAACCAAGCCTTGGGCCGTCTCGTTAGATCCCCTGAGCACCGAGCTCGCGTGATTCTTCATTGTCGTCGTTTTGATCAACCTGCCTTCAGGGCATTATTGGATCCAGTCTGCCGAGAAGCCCCCGCCTTTAATAGAGTCGAGGAAATCGAGGCTTGGCTTGAGAGCGGAGAGAATTCCGTTGCGTAGCAGTTAATGCAAAGACATTTAAGGTATCCGGATTATGACCACAAAGTTGAAGTTTTCAGCCCCCGAAGTGAGTCAAGCTTTGGATCGTCTTGCGGGGGCCATTGTTAAAGCACACGGTTCCACACCAGACCTGATCTTTGTGGGTGTTGCCGATGGAGGAATTGGTCTTGTTCAGCGTTTAGCCGAAAAGGTTGGAGAAAGCCTCGGCCAAAAAATTTCGCTAGGAATTGTGGATGTTTCATTCCATCGGGACGACATAGGATCCAATCCCATACCCAAAGCAGCGGTTCCGACAGATCTTCCTCCCGAAGTTGAAGGGAGCTCATGTATTTTGGTCGATGACGTAATATTTTCGGGTCGTACGATTCGGGCGGCTCTCAACGAGTTATTCGACCAAGGACGTCCAGAGTGCGTGGAACTTGCCGTACTGGTGGACCGAGGTCACCGTTGCCTTCCATTTTCTCCAGACTATGTGGGAATCGAGCTTGAGACAACTCTTGAGCAAAATGTCGAGGTTTTGGTTGGTCCAACTCATACTCTTGACGATCATGTAACGGTTACTCCCTTATGAAGAAGCCGGCAAATTGGAATCGTAAACACTTGATCGGTATAGAGGAACTTGATCGTTCCGAAATTGAGACCATTTTGGACATGGCAAGATCTTTTCGCGGAACCCTTGACAGGCCTGTTAAGAAACTGCCCTCTTTGCGTGGCAAAACTGTGGTCAATCTCTTTATGGAGCCCAGTACCAGAACTCGCCTCGCCTTTGAAGTGGCCGCGAAGCGATTAAGTGCGGACGTTATTTCAGTTGGGGGAAAATCTAGCAGCCTTTCCAAGGGGGAAACCCTTCGAGATACGGCAAGTAACGTGCAAGCCCTTGGTGCAGACCTCATAGTGCTTCGGCACTCTTCGGCGGGTTCTCCACTGTACCTATCGAGAGTTTTGGACGTTCCTATCATTAATGCCGGAGATGGTGCCCATGAACATCCCAGTCAGGCATTACTTGACGCTTTTACGCTCAGGGAACGATTTGGCAATTTGGCGGGCAAAAAGATAACCATTCTCGGAGACGTGCTCTTTAGTCGAGTTGCCCGATCCAATTTGTGGGCATTAAGTAAACTTGGCGCATCTGTTACCTTTGGAGGCCCGGCCACATTGGTGCCGAAGACTTTTTCAGAGTTCGGTGCGGAAGTAACGCACGACCTCAAGAAAGCGCTTGCCGACGCAGACGCCGTCATGCTTCTTCGCATTCAGCACGAAAGACAGACTTCCACGCATTTCCCTTCCCTCGGAGAATATACAAGCATGTTTGGACTCAACGAAGCTCGAGCATCTTGGTTGAAGCCCGATGCCATAATCATGCACCCGGGTCCCATCAATCGAGGCGTTGAAATAGATTCTTCCCTCGCAGATTCTACACGTTCTGTGATTCTTGACCAAGTTACCAACGGAATTGCCGTTCGAATGGCAATACTCTACCTTTGTTCCTCCGTAGCCGATCTTCAGCGAAAAGAGGTTTCGTCATGAGCGAAGCTATCTGGATAAAAAACGGCCGTATTATTGATCCCGCCAACGGGCGGAATGAAGTCGCCGATCTCTATATCGCCGATGGTCGAATTTGCGAAGCTCCTGCTGGCAAGGAAAGTGAGGTTGCAAATGTAGTGGATGCATCGGGAAAAATAGTTGCACCTGGATTTATAGATCTTCGTGCGCATCTACGCGAATTAGGAGGTGGTGGCCGTGAAACTATCGCTTCAGGAACTCGAGCCGCCGCCGCCGGTGGTTTTACCACCGTTGTTTGTATGCCCGATGTTTCCCCTGCTGCCGACAATCCTGGCACAATCCGTTATTTACAAGATGCAATCGAGAAAGATGCCTGCATCGATGTTTTGCTTACAGGCAGCTTAACCCTAGATCGGCAGGGAGAACAACTTGCACCCATTGGCTCTCTCAAGCAATCGGGTGTGATTGCCGTCACCGATTGTCCAGCCAGCACTGGGAATAACGAAATTTTTAGACGGAGTCTAGAATATGCAGCGATGTTTGATCTCCCTATTCTTGACCTCCCTCGAGATCCTTTTCTTGCCTCTAATGCCGTGGTTCACGAAGGAGCTCAGGCACTAAGGCTTGGATTGCCTGGGTGGCCACGGGCTGCGGAGGAACTTTTTGTCTATCGAGCCGTCTCTTTGGCAATGGTCACGAAGGCCCATGTTCATTTGCAGTCCATTAGCTCGGCAGGTTCCGTGGAGATACTTCAAAGAGCGAAAGAACGCGATGTGCCTGTAACCGCCGATGTCACGCCGCATCATCTTGCTCTAACGGATTCCGCTCTAGCAGATTACAATACTAACCTAAAAACCAGTCCCCCTTTGCGAGAAGAAAGCGACCGACAAGCTCTTCTCGCAGGTTTACTTGATGGAACGATTGACTGCATCGCAACAGCCCACGAACCTTATCTTGAACATGAGAAAGACATGGAATTCGATCTTGCCCCCTTCGGCGTGATTGGTTTGGAGACCGCTCTATCGGTAAGCCTTGAATCGATAGTGACAAGTGAAGCTGGAAGCGTAAGCGACATGGTCGCCGCCTTGACTACTCGACCAGCCTCTGTTTTAGGCTTGGAAAAGGGCACATTGTCGGTCGGAGCTATTGCTGACATAGTTATTTTTGACCAACATCAGGAGTGGGTCGTTGCTCCCGAGAACTTGGAGAGCCTATCGTCAAATTCTCCTTGGTTGGGAAAAAACATGACTGGCCGAGTAACTCATGTGATTGCGACTGGCCAGCTTATCAGAGATTCTTCCCTTGCTTGAGGAATATTTGCCTCGGGCATCAAAATGTCTATACTATTCCTTGCCGTCTACGAAGAGTGGAGTCTCGGGGCTCAGCTTGTTCTTGTAGCAAATTTAGTTTTAGCCGCTGCAGGCATCCTGCTGTTGCTGCGTAAAAAA
>CAZXKR010000001.1:26004-32929 GCA_964641305.1 uncultured Puniceicoccaceae bacterium
GTCTTGTCTGGTTACCCCAAACAGGAGTCGGTTCAGAAGCTAGCGGAAACGCAATCGTTAACAGAAGTTTTCAACATTGCTTGTTACGCCTTGGTCGTGGCTCCAGTTCTTGAGGAGTTTTTATTTCGCGGTATCTTGTTTAGAGCCATGAAGCGATCATTTGGAGTTGGTCCGGCACTTGTAATCTCATCCATACTTTTTGGACTCGTCCACCAGAATGTATTATCCTTCGTCCCATTGACTTTTCTCGGAATCATCCTTTCATTATCCTATGAACGTACGGGTGATCTTAGAACCTGTATCTTCATTCACGCTTTTTTTAACGGCTTCATGGTGTTTTCTATTCTTGTCGGCCATGGATTTTAACAAGCTCTTTAGTTCAGGTCTTCATTGCCCTGATCCTTCCGATATGACGGATGTCGCTAGGCAACTTGCCGGAATCATTCCCGAAAACCTTACACTTCTGCTGGATGGTTTTATGGGTGCTGGGAAAACTTTTTTTGCATCTGCTCTTGCCCATGCGCTTGGCGTCGAGGAACAGGTGTCCAGTCCTACCTATGACATGGTAAACGTTTATACTTCACATAGTCGAAATATCATACATGTCGACGCATATCGGCTCGAGACAAGGCAAGCTGCCGAAAATCTTGGGATCGAAGAGTTGCTTGTTCCGCCTTGGTTTTTATTGGTCGAGTGGCCCAACAAGGCTCCCGAACTGGCCTTTGGAGAGACTTGGCGATTGACTATTGAAACACCATCCTGCGGAGGGCGGAATTTACGATTGGCGAAGCACCTCGGGGTCCGAGTCGGTTGAGGCTTCTTCCATAGTTCCATGATTTTTGTCGATTTGAGGATTTTTGGATTCGTCCTCTGCCTCCTGATCAACTTCAATGTCGATCTCATTCTCTTTGCCCTTCCCTTTATTCGCAGCTACCTGAGAACGGATTTCAAGACGACCATCTGAATACTCAGTTGCATAGCCTTCTGCAATTAGCCAACGAAGGTCTCGGGCAAGAGTGCGGATTGCATCTGAATTCTTGGGGTCATCTTTCTTGTCGGCGGAAATCTCAAGATGGTTTTCAGCCAGTGAGCCTTTTTCGGTAAGAGGGTGTTTTTCGACAAAGGAAATGAGTGCCTCAATCGAGGGAGAGAAGCTTTCGCCAGGGACACGGCGCCGGCGTTTAATGGGCGAGATATAGGAGACACCTTTTTTTCCGCGCTTGAAGTGGTGAAATTTGGCGGCACGAAACCGACCTAAAAGAGCCAAGGCTGTATCTAGAGGAAAGCGACGTTGCTGTTCCAGGGTAATGTCTATATCATCTTTCAGAGTACTCGGGGGAAGATTCTCGAGAAACCTTCCGTGAAACTCGGTATTTGTACAGGTCTGGACAAACGCTGAAGATTTATGGAATGCGATGTATTTTCGTAGCGACTCGAGGCTGTCAAAGTTTTCAGGATCGTTATCCTTGGGCCTTGTAAGTTTATATTTTCGAGTCTTTCGCATTTCTTCAATCCAAGCGGCCGCAGCCTCGGGTTCGCGGACAGTTTCAATTTTCTTCTCGAATTTATCAAAGGCAATATTAGCGAGTTTAGTGGCGTGGTGCTCGCGTATCATTTCCGCATAGCGATGATAATTGGGAGGGGCGAGCCAATCTCCCGTAATCCCGCATTTATTGATGGCAGGGAAATTCCCTGACGGAGGTTCTGTTTCAACCTCCTGGACATCGTATATATTTCCCAACCCTCTGGCGATGAGATGATCAATTACTGCTTCGGGTGAGTCAAAGACTAACCCGTCTAGCTTAGAGACGCACAATGTTTTTTCTTGATCGATTGCGTCCTTGGGAATGGACACTCGGACGACAAACCGTTCTGGCTTTGCCAGAATTGTGGAGGCAAGATCAAAGAGTTCGAAAGTGCGTCCTGTTTCTCGAAGATTTGTGGCAATTGCATTGAAAGTTTCATGCGAAGGGAAAAAGCTTATTTTGTGGAAGGACTTATCTGATCTCGGTTTTCTCGGATAGTCAGGTCGGGCTGAATTGCCTTTGCGTGTCGGGCGAAATTTTTCGTGTTCACTTTTTGAGTGTTCTCGCGAGGAGGAGTTACTCGGCGGTCGGCTACTTTTCCGCTCTCGGTGAGCTGCTTGTTCTACAGGCCTTTTTTTAATAGGGAGAGACGAAGATAAGTTGCCACTGCTCCATGCAGGCCCAAGGTTAGCATCTAGCAATGAAGCTAGATCTGGTTGCGTTTTTTCTGACTTTGACTCTTTGGGTTTGGGTGCCATTCTTTGACCTTGCATTGTGGCAAACCTCTCCCCTTTTGACAAGGGTTATGCTTATGTGAAACCTCTGCGAAGAATTTTTCTTGGATTAAACACTACAGTGTGCCATTCTAAAGTTTCTTTCATTCATGGGATGATGATGAAAGCTTTACGCAACTCGCTCAGGTGGCGGAATTGGTAGACGCGCTAGGTTAAGGACCTAGTGGGGTAACCCGTGGGGGTTCGAGTCCCCCCCTGAGCACCAAAAGCAGTTAGCCCGATTCGCTAACTTTTTTTGATTTTGTCAAAAGTCTTATGGCTTATGCGAAGACCCTCCTTGTAATCATCTCTGAAAGTAGGATTTCCAAGGTAGTCAAAACCTTCGAAAAGGCCGTGTCGCCTGTTGTTTTCGTAATGCTCCAGAAGGTGTACCCGAAACTCTCCGCCCCGTTCCTTATACTTTTTTATGGCCCACTCATTTGCTTCAGGTGTTGGGTATTGAGAGAATTTCCGTCTAGCCTCTTCATGAACTTCAAGCCAGAGGGAAGCATATATTTTTTTCTTTAGGTGAGCATCGCTTTGGGTTTTGTAATCTTCGGGATCAATGGGGTCGTCGAAATAATAAATGTGAGCCCCGTGTTTTTCTCCATGCGTAAATTCTTTATCGAAAACCTGAATCCCATTTTGCTTAAATCGTTCCCATTTTCCATGAAGTTCACCCGACAGGTATTGTTTAGTTTCGTGAACTTGCTCATTGTCGAATTTTAACTTGGTAGTTCCGCTGAAAGGCAACGCTTCGACTCGACCGTCTGCACCGAATGCATGTACGCGTGGAGTATCGTACCACTCTCCTCCACTAATAAAATCTACGCCCGTGACTTTACCATTATCGACTGTTACCCGCCCCAACTTAAAGGTCTCTGACCCAGTGCCAACGACTTCAGCCTTTGTCGTAGGCGAATAGCCAGACCCGCTTGCAGTAACGATCAAACGAACAACTCTGCCCTTTTTATCTATTTCTGGGCCAACTGTTGCACCCTGCCCCTTCCAAAAGAGATTCTGGTCGAGAAAAAGCACTTGAGTGGCTTCCTTGATGTGAATTTTTGATGCATCGACCTCGCGAATATTGTAAGGACACCAAGGAAGTGAATCGCTATTGTGCGAGAATTCATGCCACCAAGACTTTAATTTATCTGGCTTCCCACCAAATTTCACCAACACGGCAAGAACACCTCCACAGGTCAGTAGCAAAATCCCAAATAAAAGCCCTTTTTTCATGCTTCCTTAAATCAGTTATTTTGTGAGCAGGAATGCCTTCTGGCAAGAGGGAAAGAGCAAATGAATATCTCCTCGTCGCATCCTACATCGAATTTTGGCGCCTGTGCACCATCGAGCGAGCGAGACTTTTAGCAAGTAAGGGCCCCTTGTAAACGAATCCGGAATAGAGTTGAATGAGGGATGCCCCTGCATCCATTTTTTCTCCAGCTGACATGGCGTCGTGGATTCCGCCGACTCCAATTATTGGCATGTGTCCTCCTGAGGCCTTGGCTAGATAGCGTACGACCTCTGTGGAGCGTTTTTTTAGCGGCAAACCGCTGAGACCGCCAGTTTCTGTACAGTATGCCAAATTCGGTTCTGCTCGGCTAATTGTAGAGTTAGTGGCAATTATGCCATCAATTTCATGAAGAAATGCAAGTTCGAGGACAATGTCTAGGGTTCGAAAAGATTCGTCGGGAGAAATCTTTAACAATACCGGAACGCGTTGCTGGCCCATTTTCGACGAAAAATCCTTTCTCGCTTGGTTGATGGCGTTGAGCAGGGGTTCCAACCGATCAGGCTTTTGGAGCGTTCGAAGGCTTCTGGTATTGGGGCTACTTATGTTAATGGCGATGTAATCGGCGTGTTCAGCTACAATTTTGAAGCATGTAATATAGTCTTCTGCAGCTTGATCGAGGTCAGTTGTTTTTGCTTTGCCGATATTGATCCCTAGGGGTGCATTGCGTTTTCCCTTTGGATAGTTTCTTTTAATTCTGTCTGCTACGATTTCTGCTCCATCGTTGTTAAACCCCATTCGATTGACAATTCCACTTACTGAAGGGTAGCGAAAAAGTCTTGGCCGCGCATTGCCAAGTTGGCGCTGAGGAGTTATTGTTCCGATTTCGACATGCCCGAAACCAAGGGCAAATGCAGACTGAATAAATTCCCCGTTCTTGTCCATGCCTGCGGCTAAACCAACGGGATTAGGGAAATCTAAGCCGAAAAGGCGTACGGGGGAAGACTTGGTTTGGCAATAGTAGGCTGCGAGGCCCCTCAACGGGCTGGCCTTGCCGAGAATTCGCATGGAAAAAGCCGCGATTTGGTGGGCGCGCTCAGCTTCTAGCTTAAATAACAACGGCCGAATAATTTTTTCATAGAGAAGACTCATCTTTAACGATAGCTAACAATTATTCCATCCCTTTATAATATGTAAAGTTTTTGTATGGAATTTTTTTGCCAGAATGAAGGAAAATTTGCCTCTTCTGAAACTAGGAGGTTGACTTGAGTAAAAATCCCAACTTAGGGCAAGTGGTCATGGATAAAATGGAAACTAGACTTGATTGGTGTAATGTTCGCTTGGGCGAAGATAAAAACTGGTGGGTAAACGAAATTAGCGATAATGTAAACTGGGATGTAGATGGGTTAGGCATTATCGATCCCAAGCAATTTTTTCATATGAATGAGTTGTTGGACTCGATGACGGAATACGGGCTCGCTTCAGAAATCGTTGACGAGGCGTTTTTTACCTTTGAGATCGACGAGGAATTGGAAGGTGGCAGAATTAGGCTAAGCCGGGTGAGAGATTCTTTGCTTAAAGCGGAAGACATGCTATTTGCCTTGCCGGACGTTATGGACGAGGACAAGGGGCCCTATGCCGATTTTCTCACTCATATCTCAATTTTGCGGGTTAAGATGCTTAACGACCTGATCAACTTTACGGAACCTTTTACCTTAGATGAGATGGAAGAAGTTTTGGCCGAACGGCACAACAATGATTATCTTGAAGGTCGTCGTACCCACTTCTATGTAGAGGTTGAATCCATCTTGGAGTTTGTTCCCGAAGGCTTTGCTCTCGATCATGATATTAAAGACGAGGACGAGGAAGGGAAGGAGGAGGATTATTCTGATCTCGACACGAGTACCGTAGACTCTGGTGCGAAAGAAGAAGAAAAAATGCTACGTACAGAAGATTTGAAGTGGGAGGAGGAAGAGCGAGAGAAAGAACCCACTCGCTACGAAGATTCTGCACCTGATGAAGTTCCGCCCAAATGACGACTGCGGAGAATTCTCTCGGCGAAGTAGGTAAGGATCAAGTCTGCTCCTGAACGTTTAATCGAGGTAAGTGATTCCATCATGCAGGCATCTAGGTCGAGCCACCCTCTCTCCGCGGCGGCCCAGATACGAGCGTACTCGCCCGAAACCTGATAGGCGACAATGGGAAGATTGAAAGTGTCGCGAGCATAGCGAATCACATCAAGGTAAGGTTCTGCAGGTTTAACCATCAAGAAGTCCGCACCTTCTTTTTCGTCCAAGAGAAGTTCGCGCTGAGCCTCTCGAACATTTGCAGGGCTTAACTGATAGGTTCTTTTATCTATTGATGAGTTGTTATCGGGTCGCTTGCTTCCAACCGCTTCTCGAAAAGGACCGTAGTATGCAGACGCGAATTTAGCGGAATAGGCCATAATTGCCGTTTGTGCGTGACCGGATTCGTCCAAATTACGCCGAATTTCGGCGATGCGACCGTCCATCATGTCGGATGGTGCGACGATGTCTATTCCCGCGTTTGCCGCAAGCACTCCCATTTCGGCCAGAATGGCAACCGTTGAGTCATTGTCCACATTACCCGAGAGGTCGAGCACGCCATCGTGACCGTGGGTAGTATATGGATCAAGTGCGAGGTCACCCACCAAGATCAATTCGGGTATAGCTTCTTTTAAAGTTCGGGCGGCATTCAGCACGAGAGCGTTTAGGTTGAGAGCTTCTGTACCCTGATCGTCTTTTTTCTGGCTTGGCACCTTTGGAAAAAGTGCAACCGCCCGCAGTCCTAAATCGTGCAATTCACGACATTTTTCAATGAGTCGAGGGATCGGCAAACGAAAGACATCCGGCATGGATTCAATCGGTTCAGCTTCACCTTCTCCTTCCACCACGAAGATAGGCAGGATTAAATCGTCTACCTGCAATGCAGTTTCCTGCACCAAAGCCCTTAGCCCCGATGTTCTTCTCAGGCGACGTGGACGAATGGGGAGGTCGAGAATTTTAGGGGTGCTCATTCTTGAAATTAATTTTCCATCTATGGCAACAAATGCTACAAATTCTTCAATACTATCGATTGTATGCGACTTTAGCAACTTCGGTTTGTGCATTCTAGCTTTACCCTTTCAATGAATCCCCAAATGTGTTTTTATATTCTTAACCGCTTGAGCCAATGCCATTTGTTTCGGTCACTACGAACCAATCCCTCTCCCAATCGGACAAAGCTGAGCTTTTGTCTGAAATATCGTTTAATTGTGCCGAAATATTGGGGAAGTCAGAGGATTATGTTATGGTTAGACTGAATTTAGGGGAAAGTCTCTTCTTTGCCGGAACGGAGGAACCGGCGATTTTTGCAGAGCTTTTCTCCATTGG
>CAZXKR010000002.1:0-11688 GCA_964641305.1 uncultured Puniceicoccaceae bacterium
GATTGCTCCTCAACTGGTGAATCCTCGGATTCCTTAGTCTCGGCCGCAGCATTATCATCAGAAACAGGTGGCTCAGAAGATTCTTCACTTACCACTGCCTCTTCCACCGCGGCAGCTTCTTCAGCGGGGGAGTCGACTGTCTCCTCCTTAGGAGCATCTCCATTCGAATCATCCATGGATGGAGCGGCAGCGGCGCTTTTCAAACGTCGAGCGGCTTTCGCTTGAGACATTTTCTCCGTACGAGCAAGCCATGCCTCGGGAGCCATTCGACCTTGGCGAATTAGACTGCGAGCAGTATCAGTAGGCTGGGCTCCAACGCCAAGCCAATGATCGATACGCTCCATCTTGAGCTTCAGTTCATCCTCTCGAGCATGACATTGAGGATCGTAGGTTCCGAGTATCTCAATGAACCTCCCGTCGCGCGGGGCAGTGACCTCGGTCACGACCATTCGGTAAAAAGGGGCGTGCTTAGCCCCGTGTCTCTGTAAACGAATTTTAAGCATGTTTCCGCTTTGAAGTTACGGTTTCCTGTTAGGGCGAAAAGATGAAAAAAAATATTATTTAAAGGCCGAAGTCAATGGGAATCGCCAGTGAGAGAACCATGTGCAAGATAAACTAAGCCTCTGTTTCACGACCACTGAAATAGTCGCAGAAGGTTTGCCTTTTTTCAAACGGTCGTTTAAAAAGAAACTTTATGATGGTGGAAGATCCCCAAAAGTCAACGATGCGGTCATCAGGAACGAAGGCTCGCATACTAACCGCAGCGGAACATCTGTTTACTGCTCGGGGCTTTGCCGGAGTAACGATGAGAGAGGTAGCTCGGCGTGCGTCTACGAATGTGGCGTCGGCACACTATCATTTTGGATCTAAAGAAGGTTTGGTAATAGAAATGCTGAGACACCGCATCGCCCCCATCAATGCGGAACGCCTCCGTTTGCTCAAGGAGGCGAAACACCATTCCGGAGGCAAACCGCTGAAACCCTTTATTATATTCAAAGCCTTACTGCTTCCGATTGGACAAGCCGCCACCGGATCCACAGGACCTGACTCGAGGTTCATGCAATTGGTAGGAAGAAGCTTTACCGAACCGGCAAGTTTTCTTGAAAAAGTCCATCGCCGACTATTTCGGGAATTATCAGACATTTTCATGGTTGAATTGAGACGGAGTCATCCGGAAGCACAAGAGGAAGACTTGTTTTGGAATTTGCACTTTGTCGTCGCAACTATGCTCGGAGCCTTAGCTAACCACAGAAGGCTGGTTCCATTCTCGGGTGGTCTTTGCAATGACCAGGACGTGGATGAAATGATTCAGCGGTTGATCGTGTTCGCGGTCGGCGGATTTACCGCAAGTATAGAAAATACAAAAGCAAAGGCTAACCAGTGAAAATTCTCCCCTTAATGTTGGCAATCATGCCTGCCTTGACCGGATGCTGGCGCAATGTCGACCACTCCCCTCCCCCAGATTTCAGCCATCCCAAAAGTTGGTCTACTCCGACCGCCGTCCACATCGACGCCAACGTCACCTATTGGACGAAGAGCTTCGGCGATGCTAACCTGACCGCCTTGGTGCGGGAGGCATGGACCAGCAGTCCCGATCTTTCGGGTACGGCCCGGATGGTGGAGATGGCCCGCGAACAAGCTGTCATGGCGGGAGCCGATCGTCTGCCGCAAGCCGGATTGGGCCTCTCGGGAACTCGCAGCAAACGCAACTTGGTAGGCTTCCTCCCGGAAAATGTTTCCTTCACTTCAGAAAACTATGGCCTGAACATGAACGTGAGTTGGGAGCTAGACTTGTGGGGCAAGCTGAGTGATTCTCGAGAAGTGGCAGAAACGTCACTGGAAGCCTCGGTCGAGGACTATCGAGCAGCCCGCCTGTCACTTGCCGGTCAAGTAGCCAAAGCATGGTACTCGGCAATCGAGGGCAGGCGTCAAGTAGAGCTCGCTTATGAAACCGAGCAATCGCATGCCAAGAACGCATCCTACATCGCAAAACGTTTCGAACGAGGTCTCGCAAATGCTCTCGATCATAACCTCGCCCAAGCTACACTGGCATCGACTCGAGCCAGTCAAGTACGGAAAAAAAGACAGTTAGACTTGGCCACCCGAACATTGCAAACCTTGCTCGGTCGACACCCGGACGGCAACGAGACTCTCCCGCTCGACCTACCCGAGCCTCGAAAGGCACCACCAATTTCCCCTCCGGTCCAAACATTGGAACAACGTCCGGACCTTCGTGCAAAACGTTTGCGAATGAAGGCCGCCGGCCTCGAAAAAACGATTGCTCGAAAAAACCTTTTGCCGTCCCTCTCTCTCACCGGAGGACCGGGAAGTCGCTCTCAGGAGTTCAATGACTTGCTCGACCAGCAGTTCCGAATATGGAGTGTAACGGGGAACCTCATGCAACCCATCTTCCAAGGCGGACGCCTTCGGGCAAACGTTCGCCGAACAGAAGCGGTACGCCTTGCTTCAATAGATTCCTACAAAGCCGCAGCCCTTAAAGCGTTTCGAGAAGTGGAAACGACCCTTGCTTCGGAAAGCCTCCTGCAGGAAGAAGAATTTCGTCTGAAGGAGGCTGCAAAAGCGGCATTGACCGCAGCAGATCTGAGTTGGGAGCGATACCAACGCGGACTGGAGGGAATATTCTCCACTCTAGAATCACGTCGTCGGGCATTCGAGGCGGAAAGCCACCTCCTTTCACTCAGGCGCGAACGACTCCTCAATCGCATTGACTTGCACTTAGCCCTTGGAGACGAGGCTCTCCCGGAAAATCCATGAAGAAATACATTTTACCTCCCCTTGTTTTGGGCGTATCCGGAATCGGAGCGTGGGTGCTCATCGCCATGAAACCGGAACCCAAACGCAGTACCCCTCCTCCGAATGAACCGGTAGTGGAATTCATTATAGCGGAACGAAAAACCCAGCGAGTCTTCGTGGATGCCTTCGGTACTGTTCGCCCGCGGACCAGCACCACCTTGCTGGCAGAGTCTCCCGGTTTAATCGAAGCCGTTGCACCCTTTGCTGAATCGAATCGCTCCGGACCCCAAGCATCCTTTCGGGCTGGTGGATTCTTTGAAAAAGGCGATCTGCTCGTGAGTATCGAGGATATCGACCATCGCGCGGTAAAGGCAGATGCCGAAGCTTACCTTCAGACAACACAACTACAATTGGAGCAAGAACGGGCATTATCGGAACAGGCAAAAGCGGAATGGGAGCTAGACAGGGATTGGGCTGATGCTCCGGAACTCGTGAAACGTCTACCTCAGATTCGAAAAGCCGAAGCCGACGCAAAAGCAGCAGAGGCACGACTCGCCCAAGCTTCGAGAAATCTACAAAGAGCGAGTGTTCGGGCACCCTTTCGCGGACGTGTGTTGGAAACAATGGCGGACGTAGGACAAAGAGTGGGCGGCGGAACCTCGGCGGCATTAGCGAAAGTCTATGCCTTGGACATGGCGGAAATCGACCTGTCGCTCAGTCGGTCCGAGCTCGATCTTCTGAACTTTGGGGAAGGAGCGAATGGATTTGGCGAACAGCCTGAAGTGCAACTTCTTAACAAAGATCAAAATTTCACGCACCGAGGAATTCTCGATCGATCCGAAGGCACGGTGGATCCAAGAACGCGCCTCACCAACGTTGTAGCTGGAATTGAGGGAGCGTTCGCCGACCCGTATTCAACCAAAAAACCGAATTCCCCTCCTCCACTCAGCCTTGGTGAGTTCGTAGAGGCACGATTGTTTGGCCCAAACATCGAAGTCTTTGAAATCCCTCGTTCAGCCTTTCGCGAAAAGAACACACTACTAATTATCGATGATGAAAACCGGATCGAAACCCGCAATGTTTTGACGCTTAAGCAAACGCGGGATTTCGTCTGGGTGACTGAGGGCTTGCAAAACAATGAACGAGTTTGCCTGACCCCACTAGATATTGTGTCCAAGGGAATGAAGGTTCGCCTCGCGTCGGATCAAGAGGAAAGCAACAGCACACAACCATGATTGCATGGTTTGCCAGAAACGGGGTAGCTGCCAATCTCCTCATGGGAGTCATTCTCGTGGCGGGATTCTTCTCAGTAAGAAACCTCAAGATGGAGATGTTTCCGGAGTTTGACCTGGACCTGATTACCGTCACCACACTCTATCCCGGTGCAGCTCCCTCCGAAGTCGAGGAGGGAGTATGCAAGCAAATCGAGGAGAAGATCTGGGATCTTGCAGGGATAAAGGAACTCAACTCATATTCCAGAGAAAACGTCGGTGTGGTGTCCATCGAAGTAGCGCGGGGAAAGAATGCCGAACAAGTCGCGGATGAGGTAAAGGTAAGAGTGGATGCCATCGCAAACTTCCCCGAGGAGGCGGAAAAGCCATTGGTTGAGGTGGTAACCAGCAAGCGCCGCGTAATGGCAATGGCCATTCACGGAGACTGTGACGAGAAAACTCTTCGATATCTTGCCGAACGGATGCGCGACGGACTGACCGCCATCCCGGGCATCACCCAAGTAGAGATCGCAGGCATTCGAAAACCGGAAATCGGCATAGAGGTATCCGAACGCGCACTGCGCGAACGTGGTTTGAGCTTCAACCAAGTGGCTACGGTTTTGCGACAATCCTCAATAGATGTTCCGGGAGGGGTGGCTAAGACTGCCTCAGGCGAAACTTTACTACGTGTCACCGGCAAGGCACGCACTGGTCGCGAATTCGAAAAAATAGATTTACTGGCTTCGGGAACAGGTGCCCGTGTTCCACTGGAAGATATAGCTTCCGTATCCGATGGTTTCGAGGACAAATCCCTATACACCCTGTTCAAGGGGCAACCAGCAGTTACACTTCGCGTCTATAGAGTAGGCAGACAAAGCCCGCTCGATATTTCCGATAAGGTAAATGAATTCGTAGAGTCCAAGCGCTCCGAACTCCCGGAGGGGATCAATCTAACGGTTTGGCAAGATAGCTCGTACTATCTTCGAGGTCGCCTGCAAATGATGATTGAAAACGCCATAGTTGGTTTAATTCTGGTATTTCTCGTCCTTTCCCTATTTTTGCGCCCATCGCTGGCAATGTGGGTGGCCTTGGGTATCCCGATTTCCTTTTTCGGAGCTTTTGCACTAATGGGACCGATGGGAACCTCCATCAACCTCGTATCCCTTTTCGCATTTATCGTAGTGCTTGGAATTCTTGTGGATGATGCCATCGTAGTGGGAGAATCGGTTTACTCTAGGGGACGTAAAGGCGAACCTTCTCTCAAAGCTGCCATTTCGGGAACTCATGCGGTAGCGGTTCCGGTAACCTTTGCAGTACTTACTAGCAT
Source organism: uncultured Puniceicoccaceae bacterium (assembly GCA_964641305.1). GTDB lineage: Bacteria > Verrucomicrobiota > Verrucomicrobiia > Opitutales > Seribacteraceae. The sequence continues at coordinate 5,293 of CAZXKR010000002.1, forward strand.
TGTGGCATTTATCCCGATGCTCTTTCTACCGGGATGGCTTGGCAAACTGATGAAGGATATTCCCTTGGTTGTGATCCCCGTATTGTTTTTCTCTTTGGTAGAATCGAAGTTCATCCTCCCATTTCACCTCTCATTGTGTAGATTCAACAAATCTCCAAGCAATTTCCTCTCTCGGATACAGGAAAGAGTGGCCACGGGGCTAGAACGCTTCATTGAGAAGTTCTACTCTCCTGTTCTAGCCAAGTGCCTCACACACCGTTACCTATGCCTATCGATATTCCTTGGTTTATTCACAATTACAATGGGACTGATCCTCGGGGGTCACGTTCCTGCAATCCGTGGAATCCCACCAGTCCCCTCGGACTACATCTCGGTAAAACTCACCATGCAAGAAGGCATGCCCGCCAATTCAACTGAGAAAGCCTTGCAGAAAATGGAGCAAGCACGGCTCGCCGTAGTCGAGTATCTTGAATCAAAAAGTGAACCGAATCCGTTCCGGCATTCGATGCTGACTATGGGCGCGCAACCCTTTTCGGGTGGACCTGCGGGCTCCCGCGCTGCTCCCGAGGCTTCCCACTTCGGAGAAATTTCAGTGGAATTGGTGAAATCTGAAAAAAGAAGTCGTTCCGCACCCGAAATCTCCGCCCTCTGGAGAGAAAGGTTGGGGCCATTGCCAGGGATGAAGCAATTAAGATTTCTTGATGTCGCAGCAGGAGGTCGACCCATCGCAATCGACTTGGAAATATCAGGGCTAGACATCGATCAAATGACCGCTGCCGCAGAAGAGATGAAAGAGAAGTTACGGAATTTCTCAGGACTCTTCGATATATCCGATACTCACGCGGGGGGGAAAAGAGAATTAAAGTTAAAGCTAAAACCTGAAGGAAGAGCCCTAGGATTGACTCAGTCCGATCTTGGCCGTCAAGTGCGCCAAGCCTACTATGGCGAGGAGATTCAGAGAATCCAACGCGATCGAGATGAAGTAAAGGTCATGCTTAGATATCCGAAGGAAGAAAGATCAAGCCTCGCCTCTCTAGCCGCTCTGCGCATTCGCGCTCCCGGTGGCATCGAAACTCCACTGGAGGCGGTCGCATCTGCTAAGTTTGGGCCCGACTCCCCAACCATCCGCCGGGCAAACCGTTCGCGAACTGTAAATGTTCAAGCATCGGCCAACAGAGCTATCGCCGATGTTTCCGCAATAGAGAGTGAGTTGGAAAAGGATTTCATCCCTCGGATCGCCGAAAAGTATCCGGATCTACGCTTCTCCTTCGTGGGTGAACGCAAACAGCAACAAGAAACCGACTCCGGACTCGGCCAAGCCGCAGGCATAGCCCTCTTCGTAATCTACGGTTTACTTGCGATTCCCTTCCGCTCCTATCTTCAACCGTTTCTTGTAATGTCGGTTATCCCATTTGGTCTCATCGGAGCCGTTTTAGGCCACTTGCTTTTTGGTATTACCATGAGCCAACTTTCAGCCTTCGGATTGGTAGCCCTTACGGGAGTTGTAATAAACGACAGCCTCGTACTCGTTCACTATGTCAACCGGATACGAAGGGAATGCTCGGTCGAGGAAGCCGCACGAGCGGCAGGCGCTGCCCGATTCAGACCGATATTACTGACTTCCCTAACAACTTTTGTTGGTCTTCTGCCGATCCTGTTTGAGAGAAGTCTGCAAGCTCAATTCCTTAAACCAATGGCCATTTCGATAGGTTTCGGGGTACTCTTTGCCACCTTCATTACGCTCATCCTAATACCTGTTCTGTACTTGGTTCTGGAAGATTTACGAAGCCTATTCGGCTTTCGGGAAAAGAGGGATTTTGAATCCAACCAAGGGCATTCAGAGCAGGCACTGAGCTAGCCCGCTTTTTCACCCGAGGCAAGAAGGGTAGCAAAATAAGGTTCCTCGTCCTCGCGAGTCACGACTTCCGCTGAAACTTTACGGAAACCGGCTTTGCGAAGCATGCGGTAGAGGTCGTTCTCGGAAAAGCCGAGCCAGCGGTCGGCGTATAGCTCGCGGGCCTTCTCGAAAGTATGTTCCTTGAGGTCGAGCACTATGATCTGACCGCCGGACCGCAGAATACGAAAGGCCTCGGCAAGGGCCACTTCGGGACGTTGAGCATGGTGAAGAGACTGACTCATGAGAGCCAAGTCCACCGAAGTGTCGGGCAAAGGAACCTTCTCAATGTCGCCATGCTTGTAGACGAGATTGGTGAGACCGTTCTTTTTGGCCAATTCCTTGCCAACGCGAACCATGCTGCGTGAACTATCTATGCAATGTACCTTCTTCGCCCGACGGGCGAGAAGCTGGGACACCATACCTTCGCCGGCACCTAGATCGGCTACCACGATTTCCGGAACCAACCTGAGCAGGAAGTGCCCTATTGCCTCCCAAGAACGCCCTGGGCAATAGTTCTTTCCAAGCCGCCCAGCAACTTCATCGAAATATTTTTCCGTAGCTTGTCTGCGTTTATCGACGATTCGGCGCAGAGCCACATCATCCCTCTCCGAGTCTGGTTCGGAAGAAAAGGCTTCAAGAGCTGCAAACAAGAGCTTGTCGTTTGGCGGATCTGGGTTCAGAAATCCATAAAAGGTCTTCTTCCCATCTTTTCGATCAACAACGAGCCCTCTCTGCCTCAACAAGGATAAATGAGTTGATATTCGAGACTGCCCCATGTCCAATATTTCCTGCAGTTCGGCCACGGACAATTCCTCCACGGCAAGAAGGCGAAGAATCCGCAGACGAGTGGGGTCGGCAAGTAAGCGTAGGGTCTCGTAAGCGCTCAATGGAAAATGGGGAACATGTCTTTCACTTCAAGGAAGAAACCTGTTCCGTAGGTCGGGCGTAAATCAGTTACGGTCGACCCAACGACTAAGTCCTTCAACACGCCAACTATGCGAGACTCCATCGATATCGGTCAACACTTCCTCGCCCACTTTTTTACCAAGCAGTTTTTGCCCCAAGGGTGTTTCGTAAGACAATACACTGTTGTCGGGATCGCTGTCCCATGCTCCAAGAATAGAGTAGGTTTGGGCCTCACCCGAAGATTGATCGACCAAGTTTACAATTGTACCAATGCCTACACTATCGGAGGGGGCATCCGAGAAATCGGTAGATTGCGCACGGGCAAGATCGGCCTGCAATTCGGCTTGGCGGGCCAGAAGCACCTTTTGCTCGTCCTTTGCCATGTGATATTCGGCGTTCTCCCTAAGATCCCCGTGCTCACGAGCAGTCTCGATAGCCACTGAATTTTCAGGGATCTTTTCGTTGGTGATCGCTTCCAAGTCGGTTAGCCTTTGATCGAAACTGTCTTTAGAGACAATGAGCGTATCGGAAACGCCTCCTTCGGTGGATGAACCGGAAGAGCTCTCGCCACTACCATCAACAAGTTCTTGAACTTCAGGAAAAAGCTTAATGAAACGGGCAAGCAAAGAACGTTTGCTTAGGTCATCAAAACCAGGATTGAGCAAGAGGGCTTGCACCAAGTCTTGAGCCGTTTCTAAATCTGCCTTAGCTAAAACATCCGGAATGAGAGTCTTGTCCTCGCTGAGAACTTCAGCCAGAGGAATTCGTCTGGTACTCGCATTTTGCAAAGCCTCGTGATCGATAGCTGAAAAAACGGAACTGAGAAGTCTTGGAGTAAACAGTGGTTGGAGAAATTTTTCGAATTTCGCCAGTTTACGAAACTTTAGAATCCAGAGGAGAACGGGACCTTTGATTGTCTGCTCATCCAGCCAGCGAACCAATGATTTCAAGAGTAACTTTTCGTCACCTTGATCCAAGAGAAAGTGAGCGGACTCACCGGAAAACTTCGTGGCGCAATGAGGCAACAAACGCTCAAGAATTATTTGCTTCCAATCGTCGGAGTATACTCGAGTTATAAGATCAAGAAAACGTTGATGGAATTTAGAAGGCAGTTGCTCGGCCAATTCAGGCAAATTCCCTTCGCTATCCTTAATTATGGAAGCTGAAGTAGGTTCAATTTTCTCGACGTCCTCTTCCACGTCTCGAGCTAAATTGTTTCTGACCCAAACCCCGTAAAGCCGTTCGGATTGGTTCAGTTTACGAGCCTCTATGATCGTTGTAGTCAACTCCTCAAGTACTCGTGGAAGATCGTCCTTCAGGTCCTCCTTTTCCGCTGACAAGTCGAAAAGCTTTTCGGCTAAAAGAATCTTTTCCTTGGAACGGCGCTCCTCAAAAAAGTCCTGCAGTATTTCCTGCTCCGGGTTAACCGGTTCGTCACGGAGAACATAAGGTTCGTTCTTCTTGGGCGGAACGGCTACACGAGGATCCTTGACCAAAAGTTTTTTTGTGTTCGCCCACCATTTCTTGGCTTTGGTGGCACCGAAAAGGTAACTCAAAGTGCCTTCTATCTCACGAGCGGTGGAGCATTCGTTGTCACAAAGGGCAAGAATTCCCATAATTAGAGATACAGGATCCTTCTTCGCTTCTTTCTCGACCTCCTCCGGATTGGTCCGATGCCTAGTCAAGACATGCGACTCGGGCAAAACCTCCAATTTGTCGATGCAAAACACGGGATCCATGGCATGCCCTTTGCGGTCACCATCCTCAAAGTCGATCAGCAGCATGCCGCGTTCTTCGCTAAATCCGGATATCTTTCCAAAGCCCCAACTACGGTGAATGCAATATGTGCCTTCTTGCATCGAATCAAGTACTTCACGCGAATTAACGAGATTGGGATTCGCCTCGATTATACGATCAATATGTTCTGTTTTCATGTCGTTTAAGTTGGGAAGACTTTTCGAGCTGAAAATTAAAGTAAAAGGATATGCCCGAAAATCAGCAACTGCTTCAATCTAGGTAATGATCTTCGGAGAAATGGCGAGCGAAATCTTGCTCAAAAACAAAAATGCGATTCGCCAAAGGCAAGTTACACTTTTTCGGGTTGGTCGATTCTGAAAAGAAATATGGCAGGAAGCAGTAGTAACACCGCCCCGCTGGCATAGGCTATCGCAGAACCAAACTGGAAATAGGCAACCCCAGCCAATAACGGCCCAATAGCCCGAGCCAACGACCCGGAAGAGCGAAAAACACCTAGATGAAAACCTTGACTGCTTTCACTTGAATGAAGGGAGGCAAGAGCTGTAAGAGTAGGGCTGGTGAAAGCTACGCCGACTGACATAAGCAAAAGGCCCACATAGAAAAGAGTTTGCTCACCTGCCGCAGAGAGAAAACAAAAGGCAGTAGCCCCAAAGACTACTCCGCACAAAGCAAGATTTCTCTCACCAACAGGGCCCGCCAAACGCCGCACGAGAACTCCTTGGGCGATAATCAATGTAAGACCGATGAGCAGGAACATCCGAGTGTTGTCGGCAGGAGTATAAACAAAGCGCTCGACGGCAAGAAAGGTCAGGGTGAACTCCATCCCACTAAAGGAAATCATATAAAAGAAATAGGCTAGGCAAGAACGGCGGACAGGAATATTATCAACTTTGCCAAGTTGAAAGATTCCTGGTTTCCTAGGGCGTTGGGTATCTCGCTTCTCAATGGGCAAAGTCTCACGGAAACGCAAGGCAAGCCAAAGGAAATTTAGTAACGCCAGCAAGAAGCTGCCAAGTCCGGCAGCAGAAAAAGGGTTGAGTCCGAAAAAACCGAGGCTTTGATTTTCAGCAAAGCCGCCACCGTAAACCCAAGCCAAACCACCAATTGCCGGACCGAAAATAAAGCCCAAGCCAAAGGCGATCCCAACTAAGGCCATGCCCTTCGCTCGAGTTTCACGAGGGGTCACGTCTGCAATTGCAGCAGTGGCAACCGAAAGATTCCCACTGGCCATTCCGCCGACGACTCGAGAAAGTAAAAGGGCCCAAAAGCTTCCCGCGAAGATCCAAATCAAATAACCGAGACATGTCCCGCCAACGCTCATCAGCATGATAGGCCGACGGCCTATACGATCAGACCAACGGCCCCATATTGGAGCGAAAAGAAACTGAAGAATCGCAAAAAGGGATCCTAGTACTCCACCAAAGATCACCGTCTCTATTCTAAAGCCGGCATTCTCAGAACTAAAGCCAAGGTGCTGAATAGAGGAAACGAAAAGGGTAAGGAGTCCGCCATCTCCGTCTTTTTCGAGATAATGGTCGAGCATCTCGGGAAAGAGTGGAAAAATCACAGAAAACCCGACCATATCAAGAAATATGGTCAAGAAAACCACTCCGAAAGTACTCCGGTCAGACTTGTTGGCGTTAGAGGAACTTGTACTCATTTCGAGTGTCAGGATGCCTGATTATCTCTTTGCTCAAAAACCTGCCGAAGAGCCTCAAGGACATTTTGGGGCACCAAGTCATGGGTTTCACGCCCACCATGAAGGTGTACTTGCTTTATTAGGTTCGAGCTAGTGAAGAAATACTTCTCGTTAGGCATCAGGAAAATAGTTTCCA
>CAZXKR010000002.1:11788-23637 GCA_964641305.1 uncultured Puniceicoccaceae bacterium
AGTACGTCAAGATGTCCGTTGGTAATCGGATCAAAAGTACCGGGGTAAATAGCAGTTGTCATAGAAACATGTCAGAATTTACTAAAAAAACCTGTAAAGTCGACCACCAAGGCGGAAAAGACTTGCGGAAGAAGCACTTGCCCCCACAAGGAGAAGCGGAACTCAAGTCCCATGAATTTTCCAAACCTCATTACCTTGTCGAGAATCCCGTTGATGCTGATCGTCATCGGTTGCCTTTACTTCCCTCCGGAAGAGGCTTTCCCGTGGTCTCGCCTAACGGCCCTCCTCATCTTCCTGTTCGCGGCTCTTACGGACTGGCTGGACGGTTGGCTAGCTCGGCGGATGGGCCAAGTTTCTGATTTTGGAAAGTTTATGGACGCCCTCTGCGACAAGATACTGACGCTAGGCATGTTCGTGAGCCTCCTGACGATGGGCGTCATGAATCAATGGGCTCTATTTCCCGTACTGCTCATTTTGTCGAGAGAGCTGCTCATTACCGGCCTGCGACTTGTTGCGGCTTGCAAGGGCATCACCTTGGCAGCAGAAAAGGTAGGCAAACTTAAGACCGTCATCCAACTCACCTGCATCAGTCTCTTTCTTGGAGAAATGACTATGCTAGACGATCTAGACGACAAAATGCCGATTAACTTCTACGACCCATTACTCGAGGCGGTATCTGGAGCAGCCAACGCAACCTTAATACTGGCCACCTTGCTTACTGTTTTTTCGGGTGTAGTATACTTGGCAAAGTACTGGAATCTCTTTATGGACGAGGAAGAGAAGTGACGGACGCCCACCCACCCACGTCACAGGACTCTGGCTCGAATCGATTATTGCTCGGCATAGCAACTCTAGGCCCCTTGGGGACTTGTTGTCCCGCTCCGGGAACCTTTGGTTCACTTGCGGGAGCCCTTGCCTTTCTCGCACTTCTGGAATGGTCGTATCTACCGCCATCATACATTTTGTGGGGATTTACGCTACTTGCCTTGCTCGCAATTCCGATTTGCTCAGCAGCCGAACGCATCCTTTGCAAACGCGACCCGGGAGAGGTAATAATCGACGAATTCGTTGCCATGCCGCTAGTTTTCTGGGGCGTTTATGATATCCTCACCATCACCGAAGGAACTCTCGAAAAGCTGACCTTAACAGTGGCCGGCTTTGTTTTCTTTCGTATTTTCGACATTTGGAAACCACTTGGTATCAATCGCCTCCAAGCACTACCAAAAGGTCTTGGGGTAGTAGTCGATGATCTGGGAGCCGCATTCGCCGCCGGATTATGCTTGTGGATATTTACCTAAACTTTTCCTTTGTCTTTTTTCCTCTTTAAGGTCCAAATCAAAATTGAACATGAGCGAAGATGCGCCAGCAATTGTATTGGAAGTAACCAATCAGATGGGAGTTCACGCTCGCCCAGCCGCTATGATCGTGCGAATCGCCAATAACTACACCGGCGAAATTTGGGTGGAAAAAGATGGTGAACGAGTGAACGGAAAAAGTATAATGGGAATCATGATGCTTGCCGCGGGCAAGGGAACCAAACTCACCTTCCATGCAAATTGCGAGAACGCGGAAGGTTTCTGCAAAGAGATGACCAAGCTCTTCGTGAGCAACTTCCAAGAAGAGTAAATCCAGTCAAAGCACGGATGGCTTTAGACTATTCGTCAACATCGTAGAAACCTGCCATTTTTTCATCATGAAAGGCCTTGATTCTGACGAGAATTTGGGATGGCCTCGCCATTTGCTCAACTTCTTCGCGTAATTTTTCCGCTTCGAGAATAGTGAAGCGACGGGCAAAAAACTTCAACTCAGGGATGAGAGGCGAAGCCACGCTCATTTCATCGATCCCCAACCCCATCAACAATGCCGTAAAGTGAGGATCTCCGGCCATTTCTCCGCAGACGGAAACCTCAACTCCCTTCTTCCGCCCAACTTCCGCCACATGCCCCACAGCTCGAATCACTGCAGGATGATGGGGTTCGTACAGATAAGCGATCTGGTTGTTGATCCTATCAACCGCTAGCAGATACTGAACGAGATCGTTGGTTCCGATGCTAAAGAAATCAGCGTGATCGGCTAACAGATCGCAAATGGTAACGGCAGCAGGAGTCTCGATCATACAACCTACGGGAGTTTGCGGATCAAAAGCCTCTCCTCTTTTCTCCAGTTGCGTCTTCGCCTCATCGAGAGTTTCTCGGGCACTGAGCATTTCACCAACTCCGCTAATCATAGGGAACATGATCTTGACCTTACCAAAGGCGCTGGCCCTCAAGATTGCCCTGAGCTGAGTCAGAAAGACATCCTTATTACGAAGACAAAACCGAATGGCTCTGAAGCCCATGAATGGATTGTCCTCCTTTACGCGATCAGAGGAACCAAGCACCTTGTCTCCACCCAAATCAAGAGTTCGAATCGTCACGGGCAACGGGGAAGAGGCTTCCACCACCGCCTTGTACTCTTGAAACTGCTCCTCCTCATCGGGAATTCGATTGTGCCGAAGAAAAACGGACTCTGTTCGAAAAAGTCCTACCCCAAGGGCACCGTTTTCGTTCGCTTTCGCGACCTCTTCGGGAGAATCCGCATTGGCGAAAACGGTTAACTTCCGTCCATCGGCGGTCTCCGCGGGCAAGGAACTTTCATCGACCACGAGGTCCAAAAGCTTCTTTCGCTTAAAACTCACTTCCCCGTAACGGAAAAGAGTTTGTTCGCCGGGGTTGATGACGACCGTTCCCTCAAAACCATCGACAAGTACGGTGTCACCGTCTTGCAAGTTAACGGTCAACTCCCTGAGTCCCACAACTGCCGGTATCTCACCCGCTCGGGCCATAATTACTGCATGACTGGAACGGCCACCACTATCAGTGGCGATGCCGAGAATCTTCGATCTATCCAACGAAGCCGTATCCGATGGCGTAAGATCTTCGGAAACCAGTACTCTGGGTTCATCCAAAAAAGCAGTGCCAGATCCCGTAGCACCGAGCAGGTTACGTAAAAGACGACGAGTGACGTCCCGGACGTCGGAAGCTCGCTCACGCAGGTATTGATCTTCAAGTCCGTCGAAGAAATCAAGGTAACGAGAGCTAACGCGATGCAGACATTGCTCAACGTTGTCCCCCGTGTTATGCACCTCTCCGACAACGTCGTCGATCAAGGCCTGATCCTCCAGCACGAGGACATGCGCATCGAAAATAGCGGCTTCGTTTTCCCCGAGACTTTTCCCCACGTCGGCTCGAATTTCCTTAATCTGTTCACGAGTCTCCAACAACGCTTGCTCGAAACGAGTAATTTCCGCTTCCTGACTCTCCTTGCCTACCGAATAAGAAGGCACCTCCACTTCTCCATGAAGAAAGCGGAATACGCGACCATGAGCGACACCGGGGGAGGCCGCTATGCCGTGAAGGATAATTTCACGTCTTTGGGTATCTTCAGGCATGGAAAATAAATCTCAGGCAACTGAGGGGGAGAAATAATGCCTGAAATTGGTTGATTCCGCCACAAAAAAAGAAGTTCTTTTAGGCGAAAGCGGTTTCTTCAACAAAGCATTCCTCTCCCCACGCAGAACGGATTGCCTCAACTCCACCTAAAGAACCTAACCCCTTGTCCAGCAAGGCGAAACAACATGACCCACTCCCGCTCATTCCGCATTTCCAGCCAAATTCCTCACTCAGCTCCTCGAGCAGGACAGGAAATCCCGGACATTTTTCAAAAACGGGCTTTTGAAGGTCGTTTGCCAGCAAAGCATCCACACCATCGCTTCCTTCGGTCCATTTCGCCAAAAGAGCTCTGGCATGCCCCATATCTGAATACCAACCGGGATTGCGCGCCAGGCGATCGTAAACCTCGGGCGTATCCATTCCCAAACTTGGTGCGAAAAGAAGCAAACGGCGACCGCGAAACCTTTCGGAAACTTTTGCAGGCAGAGGCTTTACCGATTCTCCCCTGCCCTCCAATAAGCAAGGTTCGCCGAATAAGAAAAGCGGGCAATCCGAGCCAAGTTCCCCAGCCAAGTCCAAGAGGGTTTCAAACGGCAAGGGAACTTTGGCAAGTAGGTTTAAAGCGTGCAAGGTAGCCACTGCATTGGAACTTCCCCCACCCAAACCACCGCCAACCGGAATACGCTTGCTGATAGTGATGCAAACATTCCATTCACACCTCGCCTTATTCAACCATGCCCTAGCCGCCCTAGCAGCAATATTATCCTCTCCTGCGGGCAATTGTAACTCAGGGCATAGGCAATCGACCTCTCCATGTCCCACCCTCGCCTCGATGGTGACGACGTCTCCCAAAAGCAAAGGAGCCGCTACGGAAAGTATATCATGAAAGCCATCAGGGCGCTTGCCTGTAACCGCGAGAAATAAATTCACCTTTGCGGGCGAGAAAACGCTAACGCTTCGAATTCCTGACTTCATTGATGACTTCGTCTAGCATTGGGTTCCCATTGAGGCGAACCGAAATAAAAGTTTGCCCGATTCCCTTTTCGCGCATGATGTTCGAATCAATGCAGATCCAAAACACAACAGAGGTAATCTTAGCTCTGGACGTAGAGTCTAGAAGCCGAGCCGAAACGATAATTCAAGCTGCTGGAGAAAACCTGAAGTGGATTAAAATCGGTCTGCAAACCTACCTGCGCGATGGACCTACCTTCGTATGCGACTTGGCGAGCGAGGGCAAAAACATCTTTCTCGACCTCAAACTGCACGATATCCCGAACACAATGGCGAAAGCCATAGAAAGCCTTTCGACCCTTCCGGTCTCTATGCTTACCATTCACGCATCGGCTGGTTCGGAAGCCTTGGCCCGCTGCTCAGACACCATGCGCGGGGTCCTTCCTGACGCCACCTTGCTCGCAGTCACCGTACTGACCTCCATGGACTCGGAAAACCTCAATAGGCTAGGAGTAATGAATACCCCCGAAGATCAAGTGACAAGGCTCGCCAAGCTTGCGACCGAGGCGGGAGTCGGAGGTATAGTCTGCTCACCCAAGGAATTACGCTCGCTTCGCAACGTTTTGCCTTCAACTGTCACTTTTGTTACGCCTGGAATTCGCCCCGCAGGCTCCGACCTAGGAGACCAGAAGCGCGTCATGACCCCCGCTGAGGCATCTCAAGCGGGTGCGAACTATCTTGTGGTCGGTCGACCTATTCTAGAGGCGGAAAATCCAGCAGGGGTCATTGGCCAAATCCAAGAAGAACTGGCTTCAAGTCAAAAGTCTCTTTTATCATGAACGCCGCCATCCTGCTCGCTGCTGGTCGCGGTAGTCGTATGAGGGAAAGCGTAGACGACAAGATTCTATACGAAGTGGGAGGATGCACGTTATTCGCAAAATCCTTGCTTGCTTTTCGCGAGGCGGCCGTAGCCAACTTGTGGATAGTCACTTATCGTGATCAATCGCAGAAAGAACGATTGGCAAGTGAAGCAAGCAAGATGGCTCCCGAGGGCGTCGAAGTCATCCTAGTTAAAGGTGGCGAAGAGCGACGCCACTCAGTGCAAAATGCTCTTGAGAAGATTACGCCTGAGATACAAATCGTTTTCGTACACGATTGCGCTCGCCCAATGATTAGGGCGAAAAGTCTGGTCAAGCTTCTATCCGTAGCAATCGAGACCGGAGGGGCAACACTGGCCCATCCGGTGAGAGACACAATCAAACAGACTCGAGAGGACCAAGGTCCCCACCCCATTGCCGGTCATACCGTCGATCGGAGCAGTCTCTGGGCAATGGAAACTCCCCAAACCTTTCAAGCCGAACTACTGCGGGAAGGGATGGCCCAAGCCCTAGCGGAAAACTTGTCGGTCACAGATGAAACTTCCGCCGTGGGACTGCTCGGTCATCCAGTATCCCTCGTGGACTCAGGCTATCCGAATCCCAAAGTCACCACACCCGCTGACTTATCGTATATTGAATTTCTAATTAACAAGGAAAAAGCATGAATCACCCTTTCCGCATTGGCCAAGGTTACGACGTTCACCGATTCGCCGAGGGACGAAAGCTAATACTTGGAGGAGTTGAGATTCCTCATGCACTGGGACTGGAAGGACACTCCGACGCCGACTGCTTGACCCACGCTCTCGCCGATGCCATTCTGGGTGCCCTTGCTCTCCCCGACATCGGGGTTCACTTTCCGCCGAGCGACCCGACTCTGGAAGGGATCGACTCCATGAAAATCCTCCTGAAGGCAAAAGAGGAATGTGAGGCCAGAGGGTATCTCATCGGTAACGTGGACGCCACGATAATTGCCGAAAAACCTACGATCTCTCCATACGTTGACGCGATGAAAGAGAGATTAGCCCAAGTTCTCGACGTCGAGACCAACCAAGTTGGCATAAAGGCTACGACCAATGAAGGCATCGGTGGAATCGGCCGAGGAGAAGGGATCGGGGCACATGCCGTGTGCCTTCTCGTGTCGAATTCGAAATAGCCTAGGCCTAGGCTATTTCAAAGATTTCGTCCGAAGCGAAAAATCGCTCGATTTCGACTTTCGCGGACTCGGAGCTATCCGAGGCATGGACCACGTTTCTCATCTTGTCGGTACCAAGATCTCCCCGAATCGTGCCTTCGGGGGCTTGCGTAGAATCGGTCGGACCTAGCAAGTCCCTAACTCCTTGCACGACGTTTTCACCTTGCAGAATCAAGGCGACTACGGGCCGGGAGCTCATGAACTCGGCGATATCAGGGAAAAAAGGCAAGTCCGCGACATGAGCATAGTGTTCGTTCAGAACTGCTGAATCCAGTTGGATCATCTTGCATGCAACGATGTCGTAACCGGCTCTTTCAAAACGAGCGATGACCTCCCCGACGATTTTTCCGCCAAGGCAATCAGGTTTTAGCAATATGAGTGATTTTTGCATAAAGTTATAAAATGGAAATATACTCGTATGGGAGATGGGAGATGGGTTGGAAAAGAGAAACGCAATCCCGAGCAAGTCAGGAATCCGCGGAGTCCTCGTCGGAAGTAGCAGAGGAAACCGGTGCTGAATCCTTTTTTCCCGCCTTGCCGGTCTGCTCGAAGGTCAAACCTTCATCCTCATCGTCGGAGACGATGACATGGATGGGTTTGCTCTTCTTCACGTTGCCTGCCAAAAGGGCTTCGGCCAGATTGTCTTCAATATACTTTTCCACGGCTCGTCGCAATGGACGGGCGCCAAGCTTTTCGTCGTAACCATTCTCAATCAAAAACTTCTTGGCCTCATCGCTTACCTCGAGCTTGAGTTTCCGGTCACGAAGACGGTCGGCGACCTTGGCCAATTCCAACTCCACGATCTGGCTCATGCTGTCCTTGCCCAAAGGTCGAAAGATCACCATCTCGGTAAGGCGATTCAAGAACTCCGGCTTAAATACCTTCTTGGTCTCATCGGTTATCTTGTCCTTGATGTTCTCGAAATCATTTTCGGCATCGCCGACGGAAAATCCCATGGAAACGTTTCGCTGAAGGATCTGGGCTCCAACGTTTGAGGTCATGATGAGAATAGTATTCCGAAAATCCACCTTGCGACCCAAGCTATCCGTTAGGCGGCCATCTTCAAGAATTTGCAGGAGGATTTGAACAACATCCGGATGCGCCTTTTCGATCTCATCAAAAAGAATCACGGAGTAAGGCTTTCGACGAACGGTCTCGGTTAATTGTCCCCCCTCTTCAAACCCGACGTAACCCGGAGGTGAACCTATCATACGGGATACCGCATGCTTTTCCATGTACTCCGACATGTCGATCTGAACGAGAGCATCCTGATCTCCAAAGATTTGCTCGGCCAAAACCTTGGCCAAATGAGTTTTCCCCACGCCGGTGGGACCGAGAAACATAAACGAACCGATGGGGCGCTTGGGATCCTTGAGATCGGCTCGAGATCGCCGCAATGCCTTGGCGATTACCTCAGTGGCGAAATCCTGACCAACAACATGTTTGCGTAAATCTTTTTCGAGGTTGAGGAGTCTCTTAGTCTCCTTTGTCTCCATCCTACTGAGCGGGATTCCAGTCCAGTCTGAGATAACAAGATACATCTCGTCTTCGCCCACAGTTCCACGCTTTTCCTCTCGAGACTTCTTCCAATCCTCGAGGACACGCTCGCGCTTGGTTCTCAGCTTTTTCTCTTTGTCTCTGGATTCGGCAGCTTTCTCAAAATTCTGCTCGGATATAGCTTGTTCCTTGGCGGAGCAAACATCCTTGATCTCATCGGAAAGTTCCTCGATTTCGGGAGGACGCTTCAGCGACTCCATACGGGAACGAGCACCTGCTTCATCCAACGCGTCAATCGCCTTATCCGGCAAAAAGCGACCGGTAACGTAACGATCCGTAAGCTTGGCAGCAGTTTCTAGAGATTTGTCGGAAAAGCTTACGTTGTGATGTTCTTCATACTTGGATCGGATCCCCTTGAGTATAAGGACCGTGTCTTCCACCGAAGGAGGCTCGACCTTGACGGACTGAAAACGACGTTCCAAAGCGCTGTCCTTCTCTATGAATTTTCGGTATTCAGCCAAAGTAGTTGCTCCGATGCACTGAAGCTCTCCACGACTCAAGGCGGGCTTGAAAATATTGGAGGCATCCATAGCCCCTTCCGCGGCGCCGGCGCCTACGATGGTGTGCAGCTCATCGATGAAAATAATAACGTTCTTGGCTCGACGAATCTCGTCCATCACTGCCTTGATCCGTTCCTCGAACTGTCCACGATACTTGGTGCCGGCAACCATCAGAGCCAGATCAAGGGTGATCACCTTCTTGTCCAAAAGGTTTTCGGGGACAAGACCACCTGCGATTTGCTGAGCCAACCCCTCGGCGATGGCCGTTTTCCCGACACCGGCTTCGCCGATGAGAACCGGGTTGTTCTTGGTGCGACGACAGAGGATTTGGGTAACTCGTCGAATCTCAGTATGGCGACCGATAACAGGATCCATCTCGCCCTTTCTGGCAACCTCTGTAAGATCTCGACCAAATGCCTTGAGGGCGGGTGTTTTGACGTCCTTGCCCTTTTCGTCGCCGGTGCCTCCGGCGAGAGACGTCTCAAGCTCGTCTCCGGCGGCAAAGTTCGGGTCGAGTTCGGAAAGAATTTCGGAACGACAGCGCTCGACGTCTACTTCCAAAGATTTGAGGACACGGGCGGCAACCCCTTCACCTTCACGAAGAAGGCCAAGCAAAATGTGCTCGGTGCCAACGTAACTGTGGTTAAGCGACTTCGCTTCCTTGCCCGCGAGAGACAAAACTTTTTTGACTCGCGGGGTGTAAGGAACGTTTCCGGCGGGTTTGGCCTCGGGCCCGGTTCCCACCTGTTGTTCAACGGCAGCTCGAACAGTATCGAGATCAAGTCCCATTTTCTGCAGAACGTTAACCGCTACACCTTGACCGAGATTGATCAACCCAAGCAACAAATGCTCCGTCCCCACGTAGTTATGGTGAAAGCGATCAGCCTCTTTGCGGGCTAGAGCCAATACCTGTTGGGCTCTAGGAGTGAAATTGCTCATTGGCTCGGACATACTTGGACAAAAATAACCGTTAAATGCCTATAAAGTCAACCCACCCTTCCCAAAATCGGGATCGGGCGCTTTTTTGAATTCCTTGCGCAGCATTTCAGCTCGCAAGACGTCGCGGTCATCGGGTTCCACAGCCTGTCCGGCAGAAAGCTGAACGTGACCGGGCTGAATCTCAATCATCAGACGATCGGCTATACTCCTGAACTTTTCGGGAAGCATGCCCAGATCAACCGCCAAGCGAACGAGCGACAAATAATCCATGCCCTCAGCGCTCTGCATCAACCATGCTCCACGAAGGATGGACAAAGCCCGACCGACCTTGTCCAAGATTCGGGTCGACGATTCCTCAAGCAACTTGGAGCGAGCATTCAATTCTTGCTCCGTTATCTTGCTCAAGGTTTTGGTCAAACGGTCAAGGATATCACCTTCGGACTCGCCCAAGGTCTGTTGGTTTGAAATTTGAAAGACGCTACCGCTGGCGTCGGATCCTTCCCCGAAAATTCCACGCACTGCTATTCCGAGCTGGTTCACTGCATTCACCACCTTGTCCATATTCTTGGACATGACCAATCCTGGCAAATGCATCATTACCGATGCTCGTAAGCCCGTGCCTAGATTCGTGGGACAGGCGGTGAGAAAGCCCAAGTCTCCGTCATAAGCATAATCCAAGTTGGACTCGATGCCGACGTCCAAAGCATTTGCTTTTTTCCATACGCTTCCAAAGTCGAGTCCATTTCGGAGGACTTGAATACGCAGATGATCTTCTTCATTGATCATCACGCAACACGAACGGTCTTTGCTCAAGACCAAGCCGGCTCCGTCATCGGCTTGCGACAATTCCGGGCTGATCAAGTGCTGTTCGACCAAGATTTGTTTGTCCAGATCGCTAAGGTCGTCCATCTCCGAGGAAACCGAATCCGTCAGACCTCGCAAGTCCCCGAGAGCTCCCATGCACTTGGACAAGATTTCACGTCGCTGTGACGTTTCGGCACGTCCCGGGAACGGAAAGTCATTCAAGTTACGGGCCAAACGAATCCTGGTGCTCAGAGCAACCGGAGTCGCCTTCGGCCGTCGAATGGATTTACCGGCGGCTTTCAAAATAGCGTGAAACATTTTCAGGTCACTCCCACCTTAAACGACAAGATTTTCAAAAGATTCACGAAGCGTGCGAATTTCATCACGAAGACGAGCGCACTCCTCGAATTCTTCTCCCTCCAATGCTTTCTGGAGATCGTCTTCCAAGCGTAAAATCTTTTCCTGCAATTTGGCGGCGGACTCCTGTTCGCTCGCCCGCTTGCGGCTTTTCCTCACAGTAGATGCCAACCCCTTGGGAACCTTGCCGACGTGCCGAGTGCCAGCGTGCATGCCGTCCAGCATCGGATTGAGCACGGGGCGAAAAGCCTCGTAACAGGCGGAACAACCGAAGCGCCCACCCTTTTTGAATTCCTGATGGGTAAGCCCGCAACTTTCGCAGACTAGGTCGCTCGAAGTAGTGCTTGTCTCCATACCCGCGGTATCCATCAAGCCACCCATGGAAAAATCACCCGTATTGGTGACACCCTTCTTCTGGGCGCATTCCTCGCACAAGTCGATCTTGTGCATCTGGTTGTTTAGAATCTGAGTAAGATGCACGGTGGCGGGATTATCGCAACTATGGCATTTCATGGACTCCGACATGGTGTTTTTGGCTAAACGTTCTTAAATTTATAGGTCAGTAAATTCACTTTACTCGAAAACTTTGGATTTAACAACGCACTAAACGCGCCAAAAAGCAGCTTCAAGAAAAAAGCAGAAAGAACCAGAGTGCACGCCAAGTTTAGATCAATTGTCCGTCCGTGGTCACTTTTTCTCGAAAACGAGAGATAAAGCGCTTGGTCATTTCTCCGGGTTGCCCCGAACCGACCGACCTATGATCCACCTCGACGCAGGGGATAACCTCCGCAGCCGTACCGGTTAGAAAACATTCCTCCGCCGTCCACAAATCGTAACGGGTCAATGCCTGCTCTCGCAGTTCCACGCCCAGCTCCTCGGCAATATCCATAACCGTTCCACGGGTAATGCCGCGGAGTGAACCTGCATCCAGCGGAGGCGTATACAAAACGCCCTTGGAATAAACGAAAACGTTGTCTCCCGTACACTCGGCGATTTCACCTTTGTCGTTGAGCATCAAGGCTTCCTGAAAGCCCACTTTCTTGGCCTCTATCTTAGCGAGAATGTTGTTCAGGTAGTTCAAGCTCTTCACCGCAGGGGGCAAGGCGGCCGCATTGATTCGGCGCGTGGGCACGGTTATGATCTTCAGGCCCGTTTCGTACAGTTCCTCCGGGTATAGCTGAATATTGTCGGCGATAATGATCACCCCGGCAGGTCCGCAACCGTCCGGAGACAGACCGAG
>CAZXKR010000003.1:0-9353 GCA_964641305.1 uncultured Puniceicoccaceae bacterium
AGTGCGGCCTCAGACGCCTTGCAAGCAGGTCTGCCTCGGATTGCGATTTCATTATACAAGGACGCTTTGGAAAATGCCGCAAAGGCCCAAGTCCCACAGAGTGAAGTACGCAAACTCCGCCTTGGATTAACTTCTTCCTTCTTGGCGATTGGTGAAATCGAGCTAGCGAAGGAAGAGTTAAAAATACTTGAGCACTCTGGGGAGCAAAGTGGTGGGGTATTACTCCAACTTGCCCTGATTGCATTTCTAGAGAGAGATGTAGAAAGTCTTAAAGAATTGATGTCGGAGCTAAAACCTGAAGTCGTGAGTGAGGAAAACCGCTCGTGGGTTGTCTTCTTGCAAGGGATGGTCGCTCCTTCTGAGACCGCATCAGAAGCTCTCCATTCTCAGGCACTCAAGATGGCGATTACTCTTGAGCGGCAAGCAGATTTTAGGCTTTTGCGTTATCGCAATGAAATTTTAGAGACTGGAGGAAGTGAAGTACTGGCCGCGAACCTCAAGCGACAAATGGAGGAATTTCGCGGTCGTCCTGCTGGTCAAGAATTTGCCGTACAATATGTCATGGTACTTAACTCTCTTGGCAACAAACTTGGTGCACTTGAAGAAGTGAGACGACAACTCGAGCTAGTGGGCAATGAAAAAGGCATTTGGCGAGACCGCTTGCTTTTGCTTTACGGAGTTTTATCATCACCGGAAGACGATACGGGACGAGCTGTACTGGAATCGCTTGTAGAGACTGGAACAAACCATGAGTGGATGGCGATGGGGCTTCGTTTGTTAACGAACCGGTTTAAGGTAAATGAAAAAATCACATTATTTTTAGACAATATATTAAAATTACCTGACCATAAATTATCCGAAACAATTCTCGTTATGAGGTTGAAGCTCGCATTGGAGCTTAAACAAAATGCTGTAGCGGAGAGATGCGCCCTGCGGATAATGGAGGAATTTCCAGGATCACCCCAAAAACCTGACGCCATTAGAGCTCTTGCCGCGGCGGCATGGAGGGGAAATCCCCCAAAATATCGTTTGACCGCTGATTTTCTCAGGAGATTGAGTAAATTGGAGAAAAAGCCCGATGAAAGAAACCGTCTTTCATTGCAGGTGGCAGATTGCCATTTTCTGGCAGGTGACTACGAAAGTGCGGCAGCCTTATATCTTGAAGTGCATTCATCTGCTAAAAGCCGTTTGATTTCCGACAGGGCTCTTTCTCAGGCAATCAATTCATTTCTGGCAACAGACGACATTGAAAAATCAATAGATTTGCTGGATGAATTCTCAAATGTGGAAGATTCTGATGAATTACCTTGGAAAGCAGAGTGGAATCTGCTGGTGCATTTGAGAGAACACAATCATCTGAAAATTGCTTCCGAAAGAACTCGTCTGCTTTTGAATAATAAAGAAAAGTTAGTGCCTAGAGATTTGACCGTTCGTCTACTTTGGTTGGATGCAAGCTTGGCAATGCAGATGAATAAGCCAGAAGAGGCGTTAACAAAATCCGAGAGAGTTATTGATTTTTTAACAGGAGCCAAAGGTTTTTCCGTAGATTTGGACAACAAAGTAAGGGCTCAGGTCTTGTTGACCAAGGGAAGAGCTTTTTTGAGTTCTGGTCAGGAAAATAAAGCGGCGGAAATTTTCACCGAATTGCACCTCACATATCCCCGTTCTGACGAATCGGCGTTTTCATATCTAGTTGAGGCATATCATCACGCATCTGGAAATCGGCTCGATGAGGCACAGCGCAATCTGCTGCGTTTGGCAGACGGATTCAAGAAGAGTCGATATGCACCTAGAGCCCTGTATGAAGCAGCTCTTCATCTTGAACGACGTGGTATGGATGAAAATTTAAAAGAGGGCGTAGATTTATTGGAGCGCTTGATCCAAGACTATCCCGACAACGAACTTGTTTTCTATGCGCGTCTTCGTCAGGCCAATTTACTTCGTCGGCGGAATGAGTTTGGGTCAGCGCTCGAATTATGCGAACAGTTGCTCGTCAATAAAATCTATAGGGATCACCCCGAAAAAAATGCAGCTTTTATGTTAAGAGCTGATTGCCTTTTGGCTCTTGCTCGCAATGATCGTCAAAAACTTTTTGAAGTTGCAGAAGCATATGGCGAGCTCAAAAGCGTACAAGGGCATTCGTCCGAGATGCATGCAGAAGCTACGTATAAGGAAGGTTTAGTTTTCCGAAGGATGGAAGATGTGAAAAGGGTTAAAGTTATATACTTTCGAGATATAATAAAATTCTTTTTATCGGACATCAATCGATTCTCAGATGTTAAGTCATCGGGCAAATATTGGATTTCTCGCAGCTTGCTTGACTTGGGTGAGATTCTCGACAAGGAGGGGGATTTGAATGGTGCCAGAAGTGTATATGGGATGTTATTGGCACATGGTTTGCCAGGTCGTAATCTCGCCCGAGCCAGATTTTCTCCAAACGAAACAGAAAGCAGTTCTCCAGAGCCATGAAATATCTGAATATTTTTGATGTCGCAGGTCCTGTGGCATGGCCGTTGCTCGGGATGGCTGTCTTTGGGATTACGGTTTTTTTTGAGCGAACGACCTTTTTCCAAAAAGTTCAAATAAACGCGAACGATTTCCTCGATGGGATTATAAATTTGTTAAAAAAAAATAGATTTTTAGAAGCTCTTACTCTTTGCGAAGAAACACGGGGTCCTGTCGCGGCTTTAGTCCGTGCTGCTTTGCTCCACAAAAATAGTTCCAAGCAAGAAATTCAAGAGGCGATTCAATCTGTTGCCATGCTTGAAATTCCGACATTGGCTAAGCGCCAAAGACTCCTCGGTACTGTTGCGGGATTGTCTCCAATGCTTGGTTTGCTTGGAAGCGTTTTGGCTTGTTTGGACTCCCTTCAAAGACTTGGCACACGGCCGATTACAGTAAATCTCAACCCAGATTTTTCTTCGGCTCTCTTAACTACTGCCTTTGGGTTGTCGATTGCTATGCTTGCATATTGCGGTAAAGAATTTCTCCGATCCCGAGTGGATTCGATCATCCGTGACATGGAGTGGTCTGCCCATGGGATCTACAGGTATTTGACTCTAGAAGCACAAGGCGATCAACGAGTTTCCCCGTCGACTGTTTTGGGGGCTGATTCTTCTTGAAATCAACTTTTAAGCGCTTTGATTTTGTAGATGCTCGGAACCGAGCTCGTCGAGCCCCCTTTTCTGTCCCCTTTCTGGACCTTATTCTTTTGTTTGGCTTTTCTTTGTATTTGAGTCAAAATCAGCAGTTGAAATCTCAAGGGATGGCAGTTGAACTGCCGTCAGCTTCTATCGGGTCTGGAATTATCGATGGGGCATTATGCCACGGAACTCTTTTCATTGGGATAAACGGAATGTTATTTCTCAATGGCGAACGGCTATCCTTCGAAACATTAGATCAAGCACTTGTTCGTTTGAAAAAGCCTGAGTTGGGCAACCTAAAGCTGTTGGTTCAGGCCGATCGGGAGGTGAGAATCGAGTCATTCGTGCGAATCTGCGAAGTGTTGCGGGCAAGAAGTGTTGAAACTATTCTCGTGGGCGTAAATCCAAAATCTTCTTTTCATCCATGAACGCATTGTTTGGGCACGGTTTGTTTATCCTGATACTGTCTATTGTTTTTGCAGGAGCTTTTACGGTTGCGCAAATTTATGAGCCATTTAAGTTGTATGTGTTACCTGCTGAGTTACCACCTTCACAACCTTGGGTTCGAATGGAGTCACCTCCGTCAATTCATTTGGACAATTTGTTATTCTTAGATTCATCTGTCATTTATTTGCCAAGTGACTATTCTCAAGGAACTTCTGATCTTTCAACACGCTTGCCGGTTTCACCTGGACTTGACTCATATTCTCTATCTTTTGTTGTTGATGATCCGTGGGTTGAGGCTCTGACCGAACGCGAATTATTGTCGCCGCCAGCGACCGACAATATTTTAGGTTCAACCTTCTTAAGGCGACCTCTCTCAACTTTTGGTAAGTCCGAGAGACCACGTTTTGACAAACATGAACGCGTTCCTCCTCTTCTCGAAGTTTTTGTGCATGGACGGGAGAACTCCGTGATTTCTCGGTCCTTCCCCTTGCGAAACTTGGAACAATTTGACGAAGGGGAACTCTGGCGGAAGGTGGAGTTTGTCTTTACGATTCTTAACAGCACGCTAGCTGGCACCCCCGTACCGTCAAAATCGTCTGGCAATGAAATTGTAGATGAACTTTTGTTGAGCGAGCTTCTCGAACTTGCTCCTTCCTTGGCTTTGGCTGATGGTTACTACCTTGCTACTATTGCCCCTTGATTTTGGCGAACTTTTAGGAAGTTCGGAATACTCTTGACGAGATTCGATTTTCTCGCCTTTATATTCAACTTCGTTTTACCCTGAATCCCAGCTTCAGCTTTTTGTCCACCCTTGTAATCTCGATTTACATCTCACTTGTGACTCATGCTTTTTCTCGCCCATGTAGCTCAGTTGGTAGAGCGCGTCCTTGGTAAGGACGAGGTCGGCGGTTCAAGTCCGCTCGTGGGCTCCATGTAAAATTTTTCTTTATTTTTAATACATAACAACACTGCACTAATGGCTAAAGAACAGTTCGAACGCACAAAACCTCATGTTAACGTCGGCACTATAGGGCATGTGGATCATGGTAAGACCACATTGACTGCTGCTATTCTTCACGCTCAATCCAAAAAGGGTTTTGCTGAGGTAAAAAGTTATGCGGATATCGCAAAAGGAGGCACCGTTCGCGATTCCTCCAAAATTGTGACTATTGCCGTGTCTCATGTTGAGTATGAATCTGATACTCGTCATTACGCTCATGTTGATTGTCCTGGGCATGCTGACTTTGTCAAAAACATGATTACTGGAGCCGCTCAGATGGATGGAGCGATCCTTGTTGTTGATGCCACCACAGGACCAATGCCTCAAACACGGGAACACATATTATTGGCCCGTCAGGTGGATGTACCCAATGTCGTAGTATTTCTCAATAAATGCGATCTTATGCAAGGTGATGACGAGGAACTTGTTGAGCTTGTAGATATGGAAATACGAGATTTGCTCAGCAAGTATGATTTTGATGGAGACAACGCAAAAATCATTCGGGGTTCAGCAATTAAGGCTCTTGAGGATGACGAGGGTGATCTAGGTCTTCCTGCCATTCAGCAATTGATGGAAACCATTGATGGCGAAATCGAGGAACCGGTTCGAGATGTTGACAAACCTTTTTTAATGTCAGTTGAAGACGTCTTCTCGATTACTGGTCGCGGAACAGTAGCCACAGGCAGAATAGAGCGTGGTGTAGTTAAGGTCGGAGAAGAAGTCGAGCTTGTCGGACTTGCGGAGTCTCGCACAACCACCTGTACGGGAGTAGAAATGTTTCGCAAGGAACTTGGTCAAGGACAAGCTGGTGACAATGTCGGAATTTTGCTTCGAGGAGTGGAAAAAGAAGATGTTCAGCGAGGGCATGTGCTTGCAAAGCCAGGTACAATAAAACCGCACTCCAAGGCCAACGCTCAAATTTATGTGCTGAATAAAGATGAAGGAGGTCGCCACACCCCGTTTTTCAAGGGATACCGACCGCAATTCTTTTTTGGTACTGCCGACGTTACTGGCGTCGTAGAACTACCTGAGGGCGTTGAGATGGTTATGCCTGGAGACAACTTAGGCGTGAGCATAGAATTACAAAAGCCTATCGCAATGGAATCTGGACAACGTTTTGCCATCCGCGAAGGTGGCAAGACTATTGGTGCCGGCAACATTACTGATGTTGTCGAGTAATGTCGATTTTGACATCTGTTTCATTTCCTGACAATGTTCTCCGAGTCTCTAGGGGTTTATGTTTCCAATGTTTGAGATTCGGGAGAATAGCTCAATTGGCAGAGCAACGGTCTCCAAAACCGTAGGCTGAGGGTTCGAGTCCCTCTTCTCCCGCCATTTTCTTCTCAAATTAATTTGTACTTTGAATCCTTTTCGCAAAATTCGTTCTTTTTACGCTGAAACCGTAATCGAACTTAAGCGTGCCACATGGTCGACTCCGTCGGAGTTGCGCGAATCCACGGGGGTCGTTATAGCAGGTGTCGCGGTCTTGGGCTTTTTCATCTCTGTGGCCGACTTCTCACTTTCAAGTTGGGTCGACTATGTTACCAGTTTACTACGAGGTTGAGGCTGTCTCAAACTTGTAAATAAGATGAGCGAAGCAGTTTCAAGCAATCCACGTTGGTACGCAGTTCAATGCCTATCTAACCACGAAGACAAAGTAAGGCGCTTTCTGACTCGTTTTCGAGAAGATGACGAAAATTTCTCTAATCATCTTAAGGAAATATTGGTTCCTATTGAAACTGTTTCAGAGGTCAAAAACGGTCAAAAAAAACAACGGGATCGTAAGTTTTATCCTGGCTATGTATTTGTTGAGATGCATCTCTTTGACACAGAAGGTAACTTGCTGAAAGAACCTTGGTACAAGGTTAAAGATACCGATGGCGTAATCAACTTTATAGGTCGCGACAATCCGACCCCACTGCGGGAAGACGAAATAGGACGAATTTTGAGACAAGTAGAAGAAGCCAAAGGAAAGGAAGTTCCGAAAGTTCAATTTGAACTGGGGCAAGTCGTGAAGATTTTAGATGGGCCTTTTATAAATCTCACTGGAGACATTGAGGAGATTGATGCGGAAAAAGGTAGTTTGAAAATTTCAGTTTCTATTTTTGGTCGATTTACGCCTGTAGAGTTAGAATTTTGGCAGGTAGAAAAAGCCGACGAAACCTAATTATAATTATTTTATTATGTCCAAAAAGGCAGTAGGAGAGATTCGTTTGCAGCTACCCGCAGGTGCGGCTAATCCTGCCCCACCAGTGGGTCCGGCCCTTGGAGCACAAGGCGTAAACATAATGGAATTCTGCAAAGAGTTCAATGCACGTACGAAAGACCAGTCCGGACTCATACTTCCCGTTGTCATAACCGTTTATGCCGATCGATCCTTCAGTTTCATATTGAAGTCGCCCCCTGCCGCCGTGCTTTTGAAAAAGGCGGCAGGAGTACCCAAGGGTTCGGGCACACCTAATCGGGATAAAATCGGCAAGGTTACCATGTCTCAGGTCAAAGAAATTGTGGCCACAAAGAAAGCTGACTTAAATGCCAGAGACGAAGATGCCGCTTGTCGCATTATTGCTGGCACCGCCCGTAGCATGGGCATTGAAATTGCCAATTGAAAATTTAAGGAGCATTCACACATTGAAAAATCATGCCCAAGCCAAGTAAAAGATATCGTTCTGCGACCGAGAAAGCCGACCTTTCCCAACTTCATCCACTTGAGCAAGCAATGGAAGTTCTAGACCAAATGGAAAAGGTTAAGTTTGACGAAACCGTTGAGCTCTCCGTTGCATTAGGGGTGGATCCAAAGCAAACTTCTCAGTCAGTCCGCGGGACCGTTAACTTACCTCACGGAAGTGGCCGCAAGATTGTTGTAGCTGTTTTTACGGAAAAGCCTGATGAGGCTGAAGCTGCTGGTGCCGACATAATCGGTTTGGAAGACTTGGTCGCCAAGGTTAAAGATGGCTGGTGCGACTTCGATGTGGCAATAGCAACTCCGGAAGCGATGAAGCAGGTTCGATCGGTTGCTCGTGTGCTTGGGCCTCGAGGATTAATGCCAACCCCAAAGGCTGGAACTGTAACTGACGATGTTAATTCAGCCGTGCAAGCTGTTAAGGCAGGTCGAGTTGAATTTAAAATGGATAAGACTGGTGCTCTTGCTGTTATCTTAGGCAAACGCTCGTTTAGTCCAACGCAGTTGGTCGAAAATGCTCTTGCCGCTATAAAGGCAATTGTTGCAGTCCGTCCTGAAGGCCTTAAGGGAAGATATATACGCCGAATGACTGTTAGCAGTACCATGAGTCCGGGAATTTCTCTCGATAATTCTGTCTTTGCACAGCTTTGATGGGCTACGCTTTTACACTTTAACTCAACAAGCAGTCGACACAATGAGACCTGAAAAAAAATTCCTTATTCGGGAAGTTTCTGAGCATCTTGAAAATTCCGATTATGTTTTTCTTACTGATTTTACGGGGATTACCGTTGATGAGTCAAATGAGCTTCGTGGTGTGCTTGCTTCCCAAGGAGCGGAGTTTCACATTGTTAAGAACAGTGCTCTCAAGCTTGCCGCAACAGAACGAAACATCTCGATTTCCGAAGAGTTTCTTGTCGGTCCTACTGCTATTGTTACGGGTGGCGACCCCTCAGGTGCGGCTAAAGCTTTGGGGGCTTTCTGGAAGTCCAAGTCAAAAGTTTCGGTTAAAGCCGGTGCTTTGGGCGATCGACAACTTACCGCGAAGGAAGTTTCCAGTTTAGCCGATTTGCCCAATCTCGAAACTCTACAAGCACAGCTTCTCTCTCTTTTGGGTACACCCGCAACTCGCTTGGTCACATTATTCAATACTCCGGCTAGGCAATTTGTAACTGTCCTTGCCGCTAAAGCTGACAAGGTCGATTAATCAACACAACACTTTCTTGCCTCCGCAGCAGACTGTAAAGTATGTGGCGTTGGCACAATCAATAACCACCAACCTTGAAGAAATTAGGGGAAATCAACCCTTAAATGTCAATTCAACGACGCTAATCCTATTCAAGGCAAGTAGGTAATATACAATGGCAGAGATAAATAAGGAACAAGTAATTGACTGGCTCAGTGGTCAGTCGGTCATCGAAATCGCAGAGTTGGTCAAAGAGCTCGAAGAAAAATGGGGTGTAAGCGCAGCAGCGCCTACGGCAGTTGCCGTTGCCGCCCCGTCAGGCGAAGGAGATGCTGGCGGAGCCGCAGAAGAAAAGACAGAATTCGATGTCGTACTAACTGATTTCGGTGGCAACAAGATCGCCGTCATCAAGGAAGTGCGAGGAATTACCGGATTGGGCTTAAAGGAAGCCAAGGAACTGGTGGAAAGCTTGCCGAAACCCGTCAAAGAAGCTGCATCAAAAAGTGATGCAGAAGAAGTCCTCAAGAAACTTGAGACGGCAGGAGCCAAAGCCGAGCTCAAGTAAACGGTGGCCTGCGCAATCGTTTTTACTTCGAACCTTTCCTGGAAAGGCTGCCGTCTTGGTTAGCCTTTGGTTTTCTTTGTGCCGAGTTCACATCTGTTAAACTGTGCCCCTCAATCATCTCTAATCTAATTTTGCTATGTCCGTCAAAGATCGTCAAAACTTTGGAAAACTAAAGGAAGTTATCGAACCACCCAATCTGATTTTAAATCAGATAGATTCCTTTCGCGACTTCTTCCAAAAAGATGTCCCTCATACTCATCGCAAGCCAGTAGGACTTGAGGCAGTGTTTCGAGAAGTTTTTCCGATCGTTAGTTACGATGAACGTTCTCGTT
>CAZXKR010000003.1:9453-20339 GCA_964641305.1 uncultured Puniceicoccaceae bacterium
GAGGCAGTGTTTCGAGAAGTTTTTCCGATCGTTAGTTACGATGAACGTTCTCGTTTGGAATATGTCAGTTACACGATTGGCGATCCTAAGTTAAGTGAGATGGAGTGTATTCAAGAAAAGTGCTCTTTTTCTGCACCCTTGCAGCTGAAATTGCGCTTGCGAATGGAGTTAGAAGGTCAGAGCAAACCTTTTTTTAGCGAAGAAGAAATTTTTATGGGCGAGATTCCCATTATCACTGATCGCGGTTCCTTCGTAATAAATGGGGCTGAACGCGTCGTCGTCAGTCAGTTGCATCGTTCTCCGGGCGTTAGTTTTGAAGAATCAACTCATACCAGCGGGAAAACTCTTCACGCGTTTCGAATCATACCCGATCGGGGTACATGGATCGAGGCTCAGTTCGATCAGCATGATTTGCTGTATGTCTATCTTGACCGTCGCCGTCGTCGCCGTAAATTTCTTATCACTACTTTTCTACGAGCACTTCTCGATTGGGATCCGGAAAAGGATACGGATTCCGACCAGAAGCTTCTTGAGCTCTTCTATGAAATTGAGACACTCAAGGTCGGTGATTTGTTAGACCAAGATAATGTCTCTAGCTATGTATTGGTTGAGCCTATGTTCGACCGTGCCAAAGGAGTGGTTTTGGCGAAGGCATTTGAGCCCCTCACTAAGACTTATTTGAGGGCTTTTCGGAAAGCTGGCATTAGTGAGCTGAGAGCTATTGACACTTCTTCCGATGACGGTGCAATTATTCGGTGCCTAAAAAAAGATGTTTCTCGCAATAAAGAAGACGCTCTTAAGGAAATCTACAAAAAACTGCGTCCCGGCGAGCCTCCAGAGCGCAAGAACGCCGAGGCTCTCGTTCGTAGGCTTTTTCAAGATCCGAAGCGTTATGATTTAGCCCGTGTCGGTCGTCATATGTTGAATTTAAAGCTAGGATTGGAAACACCATTAGATGTGCGTGTAACTACTGTTGAAGATATCGTAGCAGCGACCAAGAGATTGACGGATCTTAAGCGAGGTATAAGCAGCGAAGAGCAAGCTCGTAAAGATGCGGGCTCTATTTTCGACATGGGGATTGACGATATTGACCACTTGGGAAATAGGCGCGTCCGAACCGTCGGTGAACTATTGGCTAATGTTTGTCGCAGTGGTTTGGCTCGTACCGAGCGAGTGGTTCGTGAACGCATGACTTTATATGATCAAGGAGTTGATTCGCTTACGCCAGGCAAGCTTATCAACCCAAAGGCTTTGACAACAGTGCTAAGAGACTTTTTTGCCCGCAGTCAGCTGAGCCAATTTATGGACCAGATTAATCCTTTGGCTGAAATTACACACAAGCGGCGTCTTTCCGCACTCGGACCAGGTGGATTAAATCGTGAACGTGCAGGATTTGAAGTCCGCGACGTGCACCCTACTCATTACGGTCGTATTTGTCCTATTGAGACACCGGAAGGACCCAATATCGGCTTAATCAATACGCTCAGCACTTATTCGAAAATAGACGAATTTGGTTTTTTGCAATCCCCCTACCATCCCGTAATCGATGGAGTAGTTAACAAAAACACAAAAGATGTCACCTATTTGAATGCTTTTCGAGAAGAGAGCTTTCGAATTGCTCAAGCGAATTCTGAAGTCGATCCGAAGACGAACCAGCTAAAGGGTCGGGTAACTTGTCGCTATCGTGATACAGTCGCTGAATTTGAGCCAGCGAAGGTGGACTTTATGGATGTATCTCCGAAGCAAGTGGTATCGGTGGCTGCAGGACTCATACCTTTTATTGAGCACGATGATGCAAACCGAGCTCTGATGGGGGCTAACATGCAGCGCCAAGGTGTTCCCTTGTTGCAGACCGAAGCTCCCTTGGTAGGTACTGGCATTGAACACAGAGTCGCGAAAGATTCGAAAACGGTGAGTACTTCTGATTCGGAAGGAATAGTGGCTTTGGCCGACTCGAACCGTATTGTCGTTACAGATGATGGCAACCTACCCGCTCGTTTCTTGCGAGAACCCAAAAGTGACCCCAAGCGCGGAGTCCATTGTTATGATTTGCGTAAATTTTTGCGTTCTAACTCGGGAACATGCTTTAACCAGAAACCAATAGTTCGCAAAGGCGATAAGGTTCGCGTCGGGCAACCTCTTGCAGATGGTGCTTGCACTTCGGGGGGGGAGCTTGCCCTCGGGCGCAATATCTTAGTCGCCTTTATGCCATGGAAAGGTTACAATTTTGAAGATGCTATCTTAATTTCAGAGAAACTTATTAAGGATGATATTTTTACTTCAATACATATTGAAGAATTCGAGGTAACTGCACGCGACACGAAACTAGGACCTGAAGAAATTACTCGGGATATTCCCAACGCTGGAGAAGAAGCACTTCGTAATTTGGATCATCGCGGAGTAGTTCGCATAGGAGCTGAGGTAAAACCTGGTGATATTCTTGTTGGAAAAATTACACCTAAAAGTGAGACCGACTTAGCTCCTGAAGAGAAACTTCTTCGGGCTATTTTCGGAGAAAAGGCAGCTGATGTTAAGGATAGTTCCCTGAAGGTGCCATCGGGAACTTTTGGCATCGTAATGGATATAAAGATTTCTAGTCGAACCGAAGCTGAGCAAGAGAAACTTTCCCCTTCTGACAACCGTCGTCAAATCAAACAAATCAAGGAAGATTATAGAAACCAAAGTGATGATTTGCGCTCCCAGCTAACAGAATCCCTTTCCAATATTCTGCTCGGCGAAAAAATTCCTCTTAATGTAAAGAATTCTGAAACAGGAGATGTAATTATTCCTGCGAACCGTAAAATAACTAAGACTCTGTTGAGACGCTTGTCTTCTGTGCATCGATATGTCGATATTCCACCATCTCCTGTTCGAATAAAAGTTTTCGAGATTATAGAAGGTTACGAAAGTAAGTTCAAGGATCTCGATGACGATCGAGATCGAAAAATAGAAGCGATCGAACACGGTGACCCAATTGACCAAGGAGCTATCAAGAATGTCCGTGTGTTTGTCGCAAAGAAGCAAAAGATCCGAGTTGGCGATAAGATGGCAGGACGTCATGGGAATAAAGGCGTCGTTGCAAAAATTGTGGCAGAAGAGGATATGCCTTTTCTACCTGATGGCACTCCCATTGAGATTTGCTTAAATCCACTTGGCGTTCCTAGTCGCATGAATGTCGGACAGGTGTTGGAAACTCATCTAGGATGGGCTTGTAAGAAGCTCGGATTAAGCGTTGCTACCCCGATTTTCGATGGCATACCTGAAGAGGTTATACAGGATTACCTACGACAAGCGGATCTACCTGAAACGGGCAAGACCCAACTCGTAGACGGTTGTACTGGAGAACCATTCTTTCAGCAAGTGGTTGTCGGGTATATGTACATGCTGAAGTTAAATCACCTTGTGTCTGGTAAAATCCATGCTCGGGCAGTCGGGCCATACAGTTTGATTACCCAACAACCCTTGGGCGGTAAGGCCCAATATGGCGGTCAACGATTCGGAGAGATGGAAGTATGGGCTCTTGAAGCCTATGGTGCCGCTTATACCTTGCAGGAAATTTTGACCGTCAAATCCGATGATGTTTCTGGTCGCACTAAAATTTACGAAAATTTAGTGAAGGGCGACAATTCATTGCAGGCTAGCACGCCACAATCTTTCAATGTTCTCATGAAGGAAATGCAAAGCCTTTGTCTTGATGTTCGAGTTAAGGGCGAAGATGCCCTCTAGTTCCGTCGCCTACCCACTTAATTTAATTTCACAAATCACAAAGGAGTTCTCAATATGAGCGTCGATGCAGCCAAAGAAGCTCTCGGAATAGAAGTTGGACCCATGGATCGGGTATCCATTACAGTCGCCTCACCGGATGTAATCCGATCATGGGCTAAAGGGGAGGTTAAGAACCCCGAAACTATAAATTATCGAACCTTTAAGCCCGAGCCTGGCGGTCTTTTTTGTCAAAAGATATTTGGCCCTGTTCGCGATTACGAATGTGCCTGCGGCAAATACAAACGCATCAAGTACAAAGGGGTGGTGTGTGATCGCTGCGGTGTTGAAGTAACCGTTTCTCGTGTTCGTCGGGAACGTATGGGCAATATCGAATTAGCCGTACCAGTTTCTCACATCTGGTTCCTCAAGAGTATGCCCAGCCGTCTTGGCCTGTTGCTGAACATGACAGCGAAGAGCCTCGAGAGAGTTTTGTATTATGAGCAATACATGGTAACTGACGCCGGAACCACCCCGCTCGAAGAGAAGCAATTACTATCGGATAGAGAGTTTCGTGAAGCTTGTGACGAGTATGGCGACGAATTCGAAGCCAAGATGGGTGCCGAGGCTCTCATGGAAGTACTTTCTCGCATGGATTTGGAAGAATCGTTGGAGGAACTGTATGAGCAAATGCACGAAACCAAGTCCAAGCAGATTAAGAAGAAGCTCTCTAACCGACTAAAAATCATTCAAGGGTTTATTTCTTCGGGAGCACAACCCGAGTGGATGATTTTGGAATCCATACCAGTAATTCCACCCGACCTTAGACCTCTTGTCCCCCTAGAGGGTGGCCGCTTTGCGACTAGTGACCTCAATGATCTTTATCGAAGGGTTATTAATCGGAACAATCGCCTGAAAAATCTTCTTCAACTTAAGACTCCGGATGTCATCATTCATAACGAAAAACGGATGCTTCAAGAGGCGGTTGATGCTCTTTTTGACAACGGTCGGCACGGGCGAGCCATAACTGGTTCAGGCAATAGGGCGCTGAAATCACTAAGCGACATGCTTAAGGGTAAGCAGGGTCGATTTCGGCAAAACCTTTTGGGTAAACGCGTGGATTATTCTGGTCGTTCAGTAATCGTGATTGGTCCGGAACTGAAGCTTCACCAGTGCGGGTTGCCAAAAAAAATGGCTCTTACCCTTTTCGAGCCTTTCATTATTCGCCGGCTCAAGGAACTTGGTTTCGTGCACACGGTAAGAGGTGCTCGCAAGATGATCGAAGGTAAGTCTCCTGAGGTTTGGGACATACTCGAAGAAGTGACAAAAGGTCATCCCGTGTTGCTGAACCGCGCCCCTACCCTTCACCGCCTTTCCGTTCAAGCCTTCGAGCCAGTCTTAATCGAAGGTAACGCCATTCGTATTCACCCCTTGGTTTGTACTCCTTACAATGCCGATTTCGACGGGGACCAGATGGCCGTACACGTGCCGCTTTCTCTTGAAGCCATCATGGAAGCCAAGCTCTTGATGCTTTCCACCCACAACATCTTTTCTCCATCTAGCGGAAAACCCATACTTACGCCATCTCAGGATATTGTTCTCGGTTCATATTATCTTTCTATGAGTCCTCGTGGCGAAGAGCCCGAAGAGGGCACTCGGTTGCCCCTTATCGACTCTGTAGACGAGGCTCTAACCGCCATGCATGAGGGTGCATTGAAACTTCACGACTGGATCGATTTGAGGAATCCGGACAAAGGGCGAGATACAATCTTCGGGATCAGTGGTAGAAGCATTATCCGGACAACAGTGGGCCGTGTTCTCTTTAATACTATTTGGCCAAAGGAACTTGGCTTCTTTAATGAACCGGCCCTCAAGGGCGGTGTGGGAGATTTGATCCTTGAGACCTTTAAGGCGTTGGGTAAGGAGGAGACTGTTGCTTCTCTCGACCGCCTAAAAGAATTAGGCTTCGAATATGCTACTAAAGCGGGAATTTCAATCGGTATTTTCGATATGATTATTCCCCCGACAAAGGAAGAAAAAATTGTAAAAGCTCGTAAGGAAATCGATAAGGTTGAAGAACAATTCAAAAAGGGGATTATTACGCGCGGAGAACGTCACAATAAAATCATAGATGTCTGGACCAACGCCACGGATGATATCGCTAAAGAAGTATACAACAGCTTAGAGCACAACCACGGTAAAGATACCGTTAATCCAGTATATTTAATGATGGATTCCGGCGCTAGAGGCAACAAACAACAAGTCCGTCAACTTTGTGGCATGCGCGGGCTTATGGCCAAGCCTTCCGGCGAGATTATAGAACAACCCATTCTCGCCTCTTTCCGTGAAGGTTTGTCGGTGCTTGAATATTTCATGTCAACTCACGGAGCCCGTAAGGGTTTGGCCGATACTGCTCTTAAGACTGCGGATGCAGGCT
This sequence comes from uncultured Puniceicoccaceae bacterium, assembly GCA_964641305.1. Taxonomy (GTDB): domain Bacteria; phylum Verrucomicrobiota; class Verrucomicrobiia; order Opitutales; family Seribacteraceae. The sequence goes on from CAZXKR010000003.1 coordinate 15,593, forward strand.
ACCTGACACGCAAATTATGTGATGTGGCGATGGATACCATCATTGAATGTCAAGATGATGGGCGTCGTGACGGCGTCTGGAAGAAAGCCATCGTGGATGGTGATAATGAAATTGTTCCTCTGCGTCAGCGTATCACAGGCCGCTATTCATCCGAAGATATTCCAAATCCATCGAACCCTTCCGAATTAATCGTTGGATCGGGTGATTTGATAACTGAGGAAATTGCCGAAAAGATCGATGCCAGTGGTATTTTGAGAGTTCGCATCATGTCTCCGTTTTCCACCCGCCTGAAGAATGGCATTTCGGCACTTGAGTACGGGATTGATCCTTCCACCAATAAATTGGTAGAGCAAGGGGCAGCCATTGGAATCATTGCGGCTCAATCAATTGGAGAACCTGGCACTCAGTTGACAATGCGTACCTTTCATATTGGAGGGATTGCCAGTGCTGGCCGTGAAGATCCTGTTATCAATGGTCGCAGTGCGGGTAAATTGCATTTCCGTGGATTACGGCTTGTTACTCTGGAGAATGGACAACAAGTAACTTTAAATAAAACAGGCTCAGTTCAAGTTCGGGATGAAGATGACCGAGTGTTGGACGATTATCCTGTGCCTGCAGGAGCATTGCTCCATTTCAAGGAGGGCGATGAAGTTCAAGCGGACGATCTTCTTGCTCAGTGGGATCCCTACAATATTCCGATTCTTTCAGAAAAGCAGGGCGTTGTTTCTTTCATGGATATGATACCTGGCGTTACTACAAAGGCGGAACGTGATGCCTCAGGTGGCAGAGCCATGGTTGTTATAGAGCATAAGGAAGATCTAAATCCACAGGTTGAGATTCACGATGCTAAAGGTAAGGTTATGGCAACCTATTCCATTCCAACAGGTGCTCAGGTTTCGGTTGACGAGGGCACTCGTATCGATGCAGGTTCGATTATTGCAAAGACTCCTCGCCAAGCGTCCAAGACTCAGGACATTACGGGAGGATTGCCTCGAGTCGCTGAACTTTTTGAAGCTCGACGACCCAAGGAAGGCAATGTCGGACAAATGGCAAAAATCGACGGAATTGTTTCGGAAGCAGGTACATTACGATCAAAAAAGCGCCTCTTGGTCACGAATGAGGAAAGCGGGCAAGTCGAAGAACATCTTATTCCCCACGGAAAACATGTTTTAGTACAACCGGGTGACTTTGCTTACAAGGGTCAGCTCGTCACAGATGGAGCCAAGGATCCACATGAGATTTTAGATATCCTCGGACCTTCCGCAGTGCAGGAATACCTCATCGAGGAAATTCAGAAAGTGTATCGATTGCAAGGGGTCACGATCAACGACAAGCACCTTGAGGTAATAATTTCTCGAATGCTATTTAAGGTGCGGATTACCGATCCTGGCGACACCGATTTTTTCTGGGGAGACCAAATTGACCGCTTCGCCTTTATGGATGCAAATGAAGAGATTGTCGAAAAAGGCGGTAAGCCAGCCGATGGTGAGCCTATTTTGCTCGGTATCACCAAGGCTTCGTTGGAAACGGACAGTTTTATTTCTGCAGCATCCTTTCAGGAAACAACTCGTGTTTTAACAACCGCCGCTACCTTGGGTAAGGTAGACGATCTTCGAGGGTTCAAGGAAAACGTTATTATGGGTCATCTCATTCCCGCGGGAACTGGTTTGCCCAAATGGCGTCGACTGAAAATAGATACTCTTGGCTCAGTTCCTGCGGTCGAAGGAAAGACTGCTTAACCTCTTTACCCTCCAGTCAGTCTCAGGTTTTCAGAAATAAATCTTGTAGGTTTTCAATAAAGTGATATAAAGAATCGCTTTTTCTCAACACTCCAATGCCCACAATCAATCAGCTAGTCCGTAAAGGACGTAAGGTGAAGAAAGTAAAGACTAAGTCACCTGCCCTAAAGGCTTGCCCTTTTCGTCGAGGGGTTTGTGTTCAAGTTACGACTCGTACACCAAAGAAACCGAACTCCGCAATCCGAAAGGTTGCAAAAGTTCGTCTTACTACAGGTTTAGAGGTCATTGCTTACATTCCGGACGAAGGGCACAATTTGCAAGAGCACAGTATTGTGCTTGTGCGTGGAGGTCGCGTCAAAGATCTCAACGGAGTTCGCTACCACATTGTAAGAGGTACTCTGGATTGCCAAGGTGTTGAAAAGCGTCGTCGCAGTAGATCCAAGTACGGTGTAAAAAGGCCTAGGGAAAAGACTTCCTAATTGCCCTGTCTGTTCTTTTTTTAACTCGATTTCACTAATATGTCCCGACGCAGGAGAGCAACAAAACGTTTACCTATGCCCGATCCGCTTCATGGGAGTGCATTGATCGGGTCGCTGATTAATATGATCATGCGAGACGGGAAAAAGTCTACTGCACAAGCAATAGTGTATGGTGCCATTGAGCTGATGGCGGAGAAACTTGGCAAGGGTAACCCAGTAGAATTAGTCCTTGGTGCACTAGAGAATATCCGACCTAAAATTGAAGTTAAAAGCCGTCGTGTTGGCGGTGCAACCTATCAAGTGCCCATAGAGGTACATTTTGAGCGACAACAGAGTGTGGCTTTTCGTTGGGTTGTACGTGCGGCTGCGTCTCGTAAAGGAGTGCCGATGCGAGAAGCTTTGGCAAACGAGCTTATCGATGCTTACAATAAAACAGGGAGCGTAGTTAAGAAAAAGGAAGAAACTCATCGTATGGCACAAGCAAATCGTGCTTTCGCTCATCTTCGTTGGTAAATTTCATTTCGCTCGCTCGACTATTTCATTAATGAGTCTCTCATCCACAGATCGTTCTTCGGCAAATTCGCCTGATAGGCCTGCAACTCTCGAGTGCACTCGCAACATAGGTATTGCTGCTCATATAGACGCAGGTAAAACGACAGTAACCGAACGAGTTCTTTTTTATACTGGTGTGGTCCATCAAATCGGTGAAGTGCATGACGGATGCGCTACGACCGATTGGATGGAGCAAGAACGTGAGCGCGGAATTACAATAACATCGGCAGCGATCTCTTGTGAATGGAGCACAAAAGATGGCCCCTATGCTGAACAGCCTCACCGTATTAATATTATTGATACGCCAGGCCATGTAGATTTTACAGCAGAAGTTGAACGGTCACTTCGCGTTCTTGATGGCGCAGTTGGAGTCTTTACATCTGTGGAAGGAGTTCAGCCTCAGTCGGAAACTGTGTGGAGGCAGATGGACAAATACAATGTTCCTCGCCTCGGTTTCATCAATAAGATGGATCGAATGGGCTCTGACTTTCTGCATGCAGTCCACACCTTGAGAGAAAAACTCGGAGCGAATGCTCACCCGCTTTTTCTTGCGATTGGCGCCGAAGATCAGTTCAGGGGGCTTATCGATTTGGTAAAAATGAATGCCTGTATTTACGACGCGAGCGATGTCAGCGGAGTAAAATTTGATGTCGTGGATATCCCTGAGGAATTCATCGAACAAGCCAATGAGTACAGGGAAACTCTCATCGAGGCTATTTCAGATTTTGATGACGATATTGCATCCAAGTACCTTGAGGGATTGGATATATCTGAACATGAATTAAAGTTAGGCATTCGCAAGGCCACTCTCTCCCTTAAATTCGTCGGTGTGATTCCAGGTAGCGCTTTCAAGAACAAAGGTGTTCAAATGCTTATGGACGCGGTTGTTGATTACCTTCCCTCTCCTCTTGATCTGCCACCTACTAAGGGCGAGGATTCTGATGGAAATGAAACGGAAGTTTCTCCAAACGATAGCGGTAAGGTAGCTGGTCTTGCATTTAAGTTAATGTCTGATCCATATGTTGGTAAGTTAGTCTTTTATCGGGTTTACCAAGGCACTTTGCAAAAAGGTTCTACGCTTTACAATCCCCGCACCCGAAAATCTGAACGAATTTCTCGTTTGATGATAATGAAATCAAATGATCGCGAAGATATAGAAACAGCCTATTCTGGCGATATATGTGCATTAATTGGTGTGAAAAACGTTGTTACGGGAGACACCCTTGCTGATCGCGATTTGGATATACGACTTGAACCTCCCACTTTTCCGGATCCGGTTATTTCCATGTCCATCGAACCTGCAACCAAGGCCGATCAGGAAAAAATGTCTATTGGCCTTCAGCGTTTAGCGGAAGAAGATCCTACTTTTACGCTTACTTCAAACGAAGAAACTGGTCAGACCATCATTTCGGGAATGGGAGAATTGCATCTAGATATCATCCGAGACCGACTTTTCCGGGAATTTAAAGTTGAGGCAACAGCCGGTAAACCACAAATTGCTTACCGCGAAACTATTCTTGGGTCATCAGAGGGTGTCGGAAAGTTTATTCGTCAATCTGGAGGTCGTGGACAATATGGCCATGCGATAATTAAGTTGGAACCCAATGAAAAAGGAAAGGGTATCGAACTAGAGAATAAAATTGTAGGCGGAAGTATCCCCAAAGAGTTTATAAAGCCTACTTTTGACGGCATCACCGAGGCTGCTCTTAATGGTGTTGTAGCTGGTTATCCCGTAATCGATATTAAGGTAACTCTTGTCGATGGAACATTCCATGATGTCGACTCATCTGAAATGGCCTTTAAAATGGCTGGTATTTTTGCACTTAAGGATGCAATGAAAAAGGCCCAACCAATCCTGTTGGAACCAATCATGAAGGTTGAAGTAACGACCCCAGATGAATATCAGGGTGAGCTTATGGGCGACTTGAATCGTCGACGAGGGCAAATTCAAGGGATGGAAAGTCGTGGAAACTTGTG
>CAZXKR010000004.1:0-20301 GCA_964641305.1 uncultured Puniceicoccaceae bacterium
TCCATCCACGGATGGACCGCATTGCCAGCAGTCAAGCCGGCCTTCAAATGACCACTGGAAATGGCTCCATTACATTCCCCGTCGATGCACCGGGCGACATCAAGTGCCTTCGTTTCGGTTGCCACTACCGAGCCCGAAGCCCCAAGGATGGCTGGAATCTGGAGGTGTCGCTGGACGACGGCCAATCGTGGCTTACCGTGGGGCGTGCCGCAGGACCGGTAGTGGGTTCATGCAAGTTCGTGTCATTCGACGAGATACCTGCAGGCATCGGCAAGGCCTTGGTCCGCTTCACTGGTCGCCAGAACAACACAGCCATGATTTTCAGTCTCCGCGTCGACGCCGATTACATCGAGCCGAACGGTGGTTTTCATCCCGTGAAAACAACCTATTCTTGGGAGGAAAACGGTCGGAAAATGCATCATGTTCACATCGCCGAGTCACCTCGCGAAACCTATGCGATACATTGTAAGGCCAAGCCCATTATGAGAAGCTTGACCGTCGAATTATCGGATTGAAGTCTAGAGCCACCCCCTTGACAATCGATGGAGTGGTGCCCTTGAGGAACTGAGGCGCTTGGGTTCGTTCCCTCTGGGTGGCGGCTATTCTAGGCCAGACCTCTATGCAAGAACCTCACTGACCAAGCATAGGCAACCATTTGCGTGCTTCGCCACGTTCGCCCCTAGCGGAATGGAGAACCCAAGCTTCGCCGGTCTCGGTATCGACTTTCACGAGTCGCTTGTAGAGAAAGGGCTTTGCATCTTGGGAATAGTACTCGGCGCTGACGATTTGAAATTTGCCCGTATCGCTACCCGACATAGCGAAGCTTGGCGGTGGCGGAATGCGAGTCGGTAATTTTGGCGGAGTGGATGGCGGTCCCCCGGAGGGTGGTTGCGAAAGCTGGGCATGGGCTACAAGCCATGCTCCTAACGCCAATCCGAAAAATGTGAGAATCTTGGTTCCTTTGCTCATTGTTATTTAGATTTTAGGTTGATTGAGAGACAGCTTTTGTCCGAAACATAGAAAAAGGCGCAAAGCACCCATGGCAACTGGCTTTTTGCCTTGCGAGAACAGTTGATCGAGCCTAGCTAAATAAAGTTTTCCCTATGCTAAGAGTACTCGTATCCACCACCTCTTTTCAAGATACGCCCGGCGAACATCATCAATTGCTTGCCGACGAAGGCTATGAACTCGTCTGCGAACGCGGTCCGCTATCGGAAGAGCGAATGCTCGAACTGGCCGGCGACCTCGACGCCTTTCTTTGCGGAGACGACTCAATCACGGCGGGCGTCATAGACAAAGCGCTTCCACGACTCAAGGTGATCGCCAAGTACGGAATAGGTATAGACAAGATCGATATGGAGCACGCCACGGCAAAGGGAATCCCCGTCACTTTTTGCCCCGGGGTCAACCATACGACAGTTGCCGAACATACTTTTGCCCTTCTTCTGGCTCTGGTTCGCAACTTGGTGGAGGAAGCCAACGTGACCCGAAGTGGAGAATGGAAACGTCTCACAGGCAACGAGATCATGGGCAAAACCATCGCTATCGTGGGTCTGGGCAGAATAGGCAAGGAAGTCGCCATACGAGCAAAAGCCTTCGGTATGGAAGTGAAGGCCTTCGACCTTTACTGGGACGAGGAGTTTGCCGATGCTCACAAGGTAAAACGTTGTTCCTCGCTTGGCGAAACGATGGCGGACGCGGACGTAGTTTCTTTACACGTCAACCTGACACCTGAAACTCGTTACATGTTGAACTCACAGAGTATCGCCTCCCTTAAAGACGGTGCCATCGTTCTAAACTGCGCAAGAGGTGAATTAGTCGACTCCGCCGCCATGGTGGAGGCTCTGAAATCCGGAAAACTCGGAGGCTACGGCACCGACGTGATGGAAGAAGAGCCCCCGGCATCGGACCACCCTCTGTTATCCGCCCCAAACACCGTAATCACTCCTCACATCGGCTCTCGCACCTACGAGTCGGTACAACGTCAGGCAGGCATGGCCGTTCGCAATCTCATCCACGTTTTGAAAGGCGAGGAACCATTGGCCCAAGCGAACGACGCTCCCATTCCTTCTCCTGTCACCTAAGTCAATTAAACCTATCTTTTCCCCTTTCTCATGGAAGACACTTTTTACGTCGTACCGCAAGAGTCTCACGATACCCTCGTGCGCAATGTTTTCGAACACCGGGGCTTTCACCCGGACGAATCATCGGCAGCGGCAACCTTTTCCGCTTATGCCACCAAGCATGGCATTCGCACCCACAACGCGCTCAAGGCTCTCCATCTGGACGAATTATTCGGTTCGACCGTGGGTGGTTGCACGCCCGGCGCTACCATTGAAGTAAAGGATAGTCGCTTCGATGCCTGTCAGACTTGGAATGCAAACAAGAAGCTAGGCCAAGCCGTGGCCTATCAAGCCATCGACACCTGCATCGAAATGGCGGATAAGCATGGCTCCGGCACCATTGCAATAGACAATGCGTTTCATTACCTTTGGGGAGGCGGTTACGTCATGCACGCCGCCCACAAAGGTTACTACGCCTACACAAACTGCACCTCCACCCTCGCCGAGGTCGTGCCTTTTGGAGGTAAAACACCGACCTTGGGAACAAACCCTCACTCTTGGGGCTTGCCGACCACTGAAGCCATCGGTTTCCCCGTAGTCATCGACTGGGCAACCTCAGTCATTGCCATGGGTCGCGTTCAACAGCTTAAACGGGAAAACCAACCACTTCCTCCCAATGCAGCCGTAGACAAGGATGGTCAACCCACCACCGACCCTCATGCCGCGGCGGCCCTCCTACCCTTTGCCGCGCACAAGGGCTATGGCCTAGGACTTCTCAACGAAATCCTCGGGGCCATGACCGGCGGTTCCCTTTCAACTATTCGTGGCATACCCGGAACCGTCTCGGGTGAAAAGTATTGCTGCAATTTCTTTTTTCAAGTGATTCACCCGGATGCCTTTGACGCCGGATGCTTCGCTCACCAACGAACGCAAAGCGAAAACCTCAAGGCAGTTCTGGACGACATTCTCAAAGAAGGAAACGAGAACTGTCTTATGCCAGGCCAACTAGAGGCAAGATTCGCCGAGCGCTCGGAACGAAACGGAGGCCTATTGTTCAGCGAAAAAGAGCTCGACGAGTTCGACGAAGTCGCGGAACAATGCGGATTAGAAAAGTGGGATCGCAGCGGCCTTTTACTGGCTTCCTGAGCATCGGGCCACAATTCCATACACCATAATACATATTTCATCATGTCAGTTTTAGATATACGTCCTTCCGAAGAATGCCGATGGGATCTTGTTTCCCTCGGCGAAATCATGCTTCGTCTCGATCCGGGAGAAGGTCGGGTTCGCACCACTCGCGCATTTGAAGTATGGGAAGGTGGCGGAGAATATAACGTGGCCCGAGGCCTTCGGCGTTGCTTTGGCTTGAAAACCGCCATCGCCACTGCCTTCGCAGACAACGACATTGGTCGTCTACTCGAAGACTTCATATTACAAGGAGGAGTAGATACTGACCTAGTAAGCTGGGTACCTTTCGACGGCATCGGACGGGATGTGCGCAATGGCATCAATTTCACCGAAAGGGGCTATGGACTGCGTGGAGCCGCAGGAACTTCGGACAGGGGAAATACGGCGGCCTCTCAAATGAAGCCCGGCGACATCGACTGGGAAGAGGTTTTCGGCCGGCAAGGTACGCGCTGGCTCCACACCGGAGGAATCTTTGCAGCCCTATCCGAAAATTCCGCCGAGGTCGTCATCGAAGCCGTTCGGGCAGCTCAGAAACATGGAGTCATTGTCTCTTACGATTTGAATTACCGCCCCTCCCTCTGGAAGTCGATCGGCGGGCAAGAAAAAGCAAGAGAGGTCAACCGTCGCATCGCCGAACACGTCGACGTCATGATCGGCAACGAGGAAGACTTCACCGCGTGCCTAGGCTTTGAAGTAGAAGGTTTGGACGAAAACATCTCGAATATCGAGGTGGACAAGTTCAAAACCATGATCGAGCAAGCCGTTGCCGCTTTTCCCAACTTCAAGGCCACTGCCACCACTTTGAGAACTGTCAAGTCAGCAGGAATAAACGACTGGGGAGCGATCTGCTGGGCGGACGGAAACTTTTACGAAGCCACCCACCGAGAGAATCTGGAAATCCTCGACCGAGTGGGAGGCGGGGACAGTTTTGCATCAGGCCTCATCTACGGCTTTCTCGCCACGGGTGACCCTCAGGAAGCCGTTGAATACGGTGCCGCTCACGGGGCTCTTGCCATGACCACTCCGGGTGACACCTCGATGGCCACTTTGGCCGAAGTCGAAAAAGTTAAAGGTGGAGGCGGAGCCCGAGTGGTACGCTAATTGAAGAGAACACATAAACCAAAAGCATGAATTATCTAGAAGAACTTTTTAGCCTCTCGGGGAAAACTGCCGTCGTCATTGGAGGTACCGGCGAATTGTGCGGGGCGATGGCCACAGGACTTGCAAAGGCCGGCGCCGAGGTCGTTGTAGTTGGTCGCAACGAGGAAAAAGCTAGGCAAAAACTCAATGAAATCGAGGAAGCCGGCGGATCGGCTTACTTCGCGCATTGCGACGTGGGGGAAACCGAAAGTTTGCAAAGCCTCCTCGACCACGTTGTGGAAAGGTCGGGCAAGGTTGACATACTAGTAAACGGAGCCGGAATAAATTCACCGACACCTTTTTTCGATATTCCGGCCGATGAGTTCCAAAGGATTTTCGACGTAAACCTCAAAGCCGTATTTCTTGCCTGCCAGACCTTCGGAAAACACATGGTGGAACGAGGTGAAGGGGGAAGCATAATCAACGTGGGCTCAATCTCGGGGCTCAATCCTCTCTCCCGCGTGTTCACTTATTCAGCCACGAAAGGGGCCGTACATAACCTATCCAAGAATCTTGCAAGGGAATGGGCGACGAATAAGGTGCGCGTTAATGTTTTGGTCCCGGGATTCTTTCCCGCCGAACAAAACAAAAAGGTACTGACCCCCGACCGAGTCGAATCGATAATGAGACACACACCGATAGACCGTTTCGGCAATAAGAATGAACTTATCGGAGCAACCTTACTTTTGGCCTCCGACAAGGCAGGCAGTTTCATAACCGGTCACGAGTTGATCGTAGACGGAGGCTACTCCGCAATGACCATCTAGCCCGCTAAAATAGCCACAAAAAAAGCCGCCGGCTTGCCCAAGCCGACGACTAATAGGATAGGTATCTTGGTTTTAGCATACGCTAACAATTAATCAGCGCAGCATATTTCCGTGCAAGAACAAGGGTGCATTCATTCTGTTCCTAATTCAATGAGAATCTTGCCTTATTTTACTTATTAACGCGACCCGGCATAACCTAATGGATTATCATAGGTTTTTCAGAAAAAACACCCAGATAATTCGTAAATCAATGATCTTCTGGGAGTAATGAATGCACTATTCTTCAGTCTGAACAAAAACAACAGCTTGCAACCAACGATCCTCTTCTTTAAAAGGAGCTCCCAAGCACTGCCAACGCCCCGATGAGACATAAAGATACCCCTCAGTATCTTTGTACTCGCGTTCAAGCAACTCATTCACTTCAACACCTAATCCCTTTAATGTCGCGGCTCGGATAATCTTATATTTTCGCTGAATCAATCTCATGCTCCTACGCTGATTTAGAAAGTAAACGGCAGTCCAGAGTAAAAAGTTGAGTTATCTCGAAAAGACACGTTTCATCGATATTGTCCGAAAGCGCAATCACACTCTTAAACAAAATTTTCAGCCATTCTTTTGATGAATCCTGTCTTGCCCTTCTTTAAATTACCGTTCAACAACCTTAACAACTATGGCAACTAAAACCACTACTGTAAAAAGCAAGACCCCGAAGGAACTTTCCGGGGGCGACGTTAAAGCTATCGAGGACCTGCGAGTTTCCTACGAGGACATTACCTCGGAAGTGGGCAAGATCATCATCGGGCAAGAAGCAGTCATCGAACGAATGCTAACCTGCATGCTGTCCCGTGGTCATGCGTTGCTCATGGGGGTTCCGGGTTTGGCGAAAACCTTACTGGTAAACTCTCTGGCCCAAACGACTTCACTTAGTTTCGGTCGCATCCAGTTCACTCCCGACTTGATGCCATCAGACGTCACGGGAACCGAAATCCTCCAATCAACCGGGGAAGGTCTAGAACGTGAGTTCGTTTTTGCCAAAGGACCTTTGTTCGCAAACGTCATTCTGGCCGATGAAATCAACAGAACCCCCCCCAAGACTCAGTCGGCTTTACTGGAGGCTATGCAGGAAAAAAGGGTGACTGTGGCTGGCAAACACCATGCTTTGCCGGAACCGTTTTTTGTTTTGGCTACGCAAAACCCAATCGAACAGGAGGGCACCTATCCCTTGCCCGAGGCTCAACTTGATCGCTTCATGTTCCTCATCAAGGTTGACTACCCTTCCCGGGAGGAGGAAATCCGAATATCACAAGAAACGACGACGGGGGATATTCCGAAATTGAAAAAGGTGATTTCAGGTAAGAAACTTCGCGACTTCCAAGAACTGGTAGAGCGCGTACCCGTTCCCGACCATGTACATGAATTGGCGGTAGACTTGGTACGTAGAACCCGTCCTAATTCCGATGAATCCCCTGCTTGGTTACGTAGGTGGGTACAGTGGGGGGCTGGTCCTCGAGCCGTTCAATTCTTGATTCGAGGAGCCAAAGCCCGAGCCGTTTTACACGGTAATTACATGGCAAGCACGGAAGACATCGAAGCAGTGGCCGAACCCGTTTTGTTTCACAGGATTCTGACCAACTTTCATGCTCGTTCGGAAGATATGACAAGCTCGGAGGTCGTGAAACGCCTCATCTCCGAAGCTCGCAAGGAGAAACGATGAGTAGACGGCGCAAGTCCTACCTCAAGTACTTGGACAAGGATGCTATTTCACGCATCACCTCGGAACCCTTGCTTACACCTTTTCCAATGGAAGGGAGCGTATCCGGACATCATCGAAGTCCCCACAAGGGTTCCAGCGTCGAATTTGCGGAATACAGAGAGTACGTGGCCGGGGAAGACCCCCGTAGAATGGATTGGCGAGTTTATGCCCGTTCGGACAGATACTACCTAAAAGAATTCGAGGCCGAAACCAATCTACGTTGCTACCTTGCCCTAGATTGCAGTGGTTCCATGGGCTTTGGAGCGACAGAAAGTAAATTAGAATATGCTAAGAAACTGGCCGCCACTTTCGCTTACTTAATTATCGGACAAGGCGATGCTGCCGGTCTCTTGGCCATTAGAGACAAGAAATCTTTCGAACTACCTGCGAAACGCAACCCCGCTCAGATTCAGGAAATTCTCGAAACTATTGGCCCACTCAAACCCAAGGGTGCCCCATCTCTAGTAGATGATCTTCACAATCTAGCCGAGAGAGTTCGCCCTCGGGGAATGACGGTCGTGATCTCGGATTTTCTAGATGAGCCGAAAGACTTGATCGATGCCATACATCATTTGCGCGACCGTAGGCACGACGTCGTTTTATTTCACATCATAGACCCACAAGAAGAGGATTTTCCCTTCGAACGACCAACTCGCTTCGTTGACTTGGAGGGAGCAGGTTCTCTGATTACCGAACCTGCCGTAATCAGAGAGCAATATCTCGAAAGTATGAGAATTCATCTCGAATCACTTTCTCAAGGCTGCCTCGAATCCGAGGCTGATCATCGCATCATTCGCACCGATGTTCCCGTGGCCGAAGTACTGGACAAGTTTCTCGGCGAACGCTCTGCAGGCAAGGCCGCATGATCAAGTCGATTTGGTAGGACCAAAGCCCGTTCAATATAAGTTGACATTAGGAACATGACATTCCTTCAGCCTCTAGCACTGTACGGATTGCCCTTGGCCTTGCTGCCGGTAATCATCCATCTGCTGAACCTTCTGAGACACCGGTCGCAACCGTGGGCGGCCACTCGCTTTCTCTTACAGGCAAGGCGAAGTTCATCTAAACTTTCCCGATTAAAACGATGGCTGACCTTGTTACTAAGGGTATTAGCCTTGATCGGATTGGCTTTTGCTCTTTCTCGTCCGATGACGGGTGGAGATTCACTGTTTTCCTTTTCGTCCGGGGCACCTGAAGCGATAGCCTTGGTACTGGACCGTTCAGCGAGTATGGAGACAAAAACCGGGGAAGGGGCGGCAAGTAAACGGGAACTCGCCTTGAAAGCCCTGGAGAATTTCGCGAAACCTTGGACCGAGAGCAGAATCGTCCTGGTGGACAGCGCCTTGCGAGAACCCGTCATACTGTCCGATTTGTCCACCTTGACCGATCCTGCCATGGAACGATACCTCGGTTCCACCGAAACAGCAGCCGACATTCCTGCCACCCTTGCAACCACCCTCGACTGGTTGGAAGAAAACGGCGTAGCCACTGCCGAAATAGTCATTGCTTCCGATATGCAGGAAAGCAACTGGAAACCAGAGGGGAGCGAAGACACCTTTCGACGCATCAAGAAAGTTCTAGCGGTAAAGGAGGGTTCATGGCGTACGCGAATTCTTGCACTGGAAGGTGAAGCTTCCACAAACTCTTCCCTCCTCGGTGAAAACCTCTTGCGCCGCACCGAAAAGCTCGACCTTCTCGCACATCTTCAACGCCGGCCGATTGCTGACCTCCCCTTGCGAATCACGGCCAACCTAGACGGCGTAAAAAGTGAACTCACTGCGGAATTCCAAGGAGAGAATTTTCTTTGGCGATCCTCCGTGCCTTTGCCGGAACCGAAAGACCAAGGATGGCTTTCTCTTAGTCTCCCCCCCGACCTGTGCCTCGGCGACAACTCTTGGTATTTCGCCTACGGCTCTGCAAATCGCCCACATGCCGCGGTCAGAGCCGACCTACCCACGGCAGGTCGTATTCTGCGCGCGGCAGCAGCCAACGATAAAGGAGTTCCCGCAGACGTCTTGCCGGCATCCAACCTAAACAAGGAGGATCTCGCCGGTAGAACGTTGATCGCCCTTCAAGGGAACCCACGGACTCCGCAAGAAGCCGAACTATTGAAATCCTTCGTCAATGGAGGGGGGACCCTTCTCTGCTTTCCTCCCGAGTCAAAAGAAGGTGCTTCAATCGACCCGATACGATGGCAACCGGCAGAAAAAGCACCTGACTCCGAATCTTCATTTCGCGTAAATTCCTGGAATGAAAACGGTGGCATTCTCGCTAATGCTTCCGATGGCACTCGCCTCCCCTTAAGTGAACTCTCCACCCAAACTCGCAGCATTCCCCTGGGCACCGAGCCTTTGGCTTATTTCTCGGACGGGAAGCCCTTCCTATCCCGCAAAATAATGGGCAGGGGAGCGATATACCTCTTTTCCACTCTACCCGAAGAAAAATGGTCCGGTTTGGCACACGGGTATATTCTCGTGCCGGCGATTCAACGCCTATTGGAAGAGACCACGGCCACGCACTCACCGGCTCGTTCGCTGGATTGCGGGTCTTCCGAATTTGCAGAAGCAAACGAAGTCGAGTGCCTTGACTCACAGGAGAGAAAAAACCCGGCCTTGCATGCAGGAGTTTACCTTCTCGATGGCAATATAGCAGCCGTGAATCGACCGCAAGAGGAGGATTCCCTTGCACTCTTACCCAAAAAGCAAGCGATGGATTCACTAGGAAATGACTTCGTGAGCTATCTTACCACGGAAGCTTTGGGCAATCAGTCGTCTCGCGCCGAGATCTGGACCGTGTTCCTTTACCTCGTTCTCCTTTTTCTATTGGGCGAATCTCTCTTGGGATTACCTAGCGCCGTCAAAAAGATGAAAGGCAAAACATCTTGATCGATTTTTCCGAATGGCGCTTGGGCTGGTCTTGGCCCGTGATCTTAGTGGTGATTGCCGTTATGGCCATATGCCTGCGGTTGTGCATCCTCACTTGGATTCGTTCTGGGAGAAAAAAATCCACCGCATGGCTGGAAGCCCTTAGGTTCATCGTCGTGGGTTTAATTCTGGTCACGCTGGCGAACCCTGAGCGTGTCGAACGCATCGAAAGGGATTCCGAACCCGAAATACTTCTGCTAGCAGACGCATCGGGCAGCATGAATACTCGAGACGTAAAAGACGCCAACGGAACTATCCTCACCCGTTCGGATTGGGTGAAAAAATCACTTGCACAACCCTGGCGCTCCGAACTCGAAAAGACGGCCATTGTTACGGAACTGCCTTTTTCTTCCGAAAGTGGGAGCGAGGCAACCGACCTCTCCCTTCCTTTGCAGGAAGGGCTTGATCGTGTATCAAACCTAAAGGCAGCTCTATATTTTACGGACGGAGACGCAAACACAGGTCCATCCCCACTGTCTCTCGCTGGCCGTTGCCGAGCGGCGGGTGTCCCCACATACGTTGTTCGAGTCGGCAGAGACAAACCTCTGCCCGATCTCGTCCTCGAGGACTTCACCGCTCCTTCCTTTGCTCTTCTAGATGAACGGTTAACCGTCAGCTACCGCATTTTGAATGCCTTCCCCGAGCGGATCGAAACGACCTTGAAGCTGATGGGGAACGATGAACAAGTGGCCATAAAACCGATAATCTTGCCTGCCGGCGAGGAGGTGAGCGGAACAATGTCCTGGTTGCCTACAATGAAAGGGCAAATGCGGTTACGGGCAGAACTTGAAGAGCATCCGGGAGAAAGCATGCTGGAAAATAATTCCAGAGAACTCGAGACGCGCATCGAGAGCAAGGTACTCAAAGCCCTGATCGTGGATTCTTTCCCGAGATGGGAATACCGATTTCTTCGAAACGCACTTGAACGCGACCCTCGAGTAGACATGAACTCCGTTCTTCTCCATCCCGGGATGAATCCCGGCGACGGCAGAGGATACCTTAGAGAATTTCCCGGCTCTCCCGAAGAATTAGCCCCTTACGACGTAGTATTCATTGGAGACATCGGACTGGAAGAAGGAGAATTGAGTGAAGACGACTGCGAAGCATTGGCCAACCTAGTCCGCCTGCAAGCCTCCGGGGTGATTTTTCTTCCCGGACGGCGAGGACGTCAACCTAGTCTTGCCGATAGCCCTTTGGGTGACCTTATCCCCGTTGCCTTCGACCCCGCTAAACCAAGAGGTGTAGGGACCTCCAATTCTTCAGCTATCACCCTTACCAAAAAAGGTCGCAATCACTGGCTGACCACGCTTAGAGGCGCGGGCGAACCTGATGTTCAATTCTGGGAACGGCTACCGGGGTTTCATTGGTCCGCCGCCGCTCTCAAGAGTCGTCCCGGTTCCGAAGTACTTGCGGTACACTCGATCTTTAGAAACGAATGGGGACGAATGCCGGTTTTGGCCATTCGCTATGTCGGAGCCGGCAAAACCCTCTACCTCGGAAGCGACTCCGCATGGCGATGGCGTCGTGGTGTCGAAGACAAGTACCACTATCGTTTTTGGAGCCAAATAGCCCGATGGATGGCTCACGGACGACATCTATCGGAAGGAGACGGCATGAAAGTCATACACAGTCCGGAAAGGCCAAAGACAGGCGAAAACGTCTACCTGCGCTGCATCGTCTTGGACAAAGACGGATTCCCACTTAAAGATGGCCCTGTGGAAAGTATGATTGAACACCCCGGCGGAGAAACCGAAAGACTCTTTTATGAACCTGCCCCGGAAGGAGAGGGCGTCTTTCTAGCAACCTTTCGAACTCGTCAATCCGGCACCATCAAAATCAGAACGGAAGTTTCAAAAGCCGATCGTTTCTTGGAAACCAACTTACAGGCGGAAAGTCATGGTCTGGAACGGCTTGGCCGCCCGGCTCGGGCAGGGGATCTTCGCGAATTGGCAAGACTCACCGGCGGAAAGTACGGCCTCGGCGAAAATCTAGAAAGCATTGTTCAAACCATAGCCGCCCTCCCTGCCCCCGATCCTTTGGAACGAATACATCGGCTACGAACTGATCTGAACTGGGGGTTATTCCTTTGCGCATTGCTCGCAATTTACTGGACTGGCCGCAAATTCACAGGAATGATTTAACCATGAACCAAAAAAGCAAAAAGCACCAACCTCTTCCTGAAAGCCTTCGTCGAGCAAATATTCGCTTGGGGGAAAGAGTTCGCAAGCTCGCGCACACCCGTGGGGCAGGCGCCATTGCAGCATGCTTGCTAACATCTTGGTTGGTTTTATTTGCCAGCGACCGATTATGGGACACTTCCGGCCTCGTCCGCATTTTTCTAGCGGGGGCTGGTTGGGCTGGAGCAACCTTAATGTTTTTGGCATGGTATCGTGGTGGCATTGTTCTCCCGAGATCGGAAATCCATCTAGCAAAATTAGTTCGGAACAAATTCGGGGGGCCCGGCGATCGTTTTCTCGGAGTCCTCGAACTTGCTCGTCATTCCCCGGAAGAAACACGGCATTCCGAAGCGCTTTTTGAGGCAGCCGCTAAAAAGGTAGAGCAAGAAATTAGTCGACTTGAACTGAATGAAGCGGTCGACGTTCGGCCGGCAAAACGAGCTCTCTCTTGCTGCACAGGAGCTGCTCTGCTTGTGGGGATAATCACCCTGACGCTACCTGAAATCGCGCTAAATGCATGGGACAGGTGGGCCACGCCGTGGAACAACTCTCCTCGCCTCACTTTAACCACGCCGGCATGGTTTCCCGCTCAAACCTTCTGCGCCCGAGGCGAACCGGTGCCCTTGCGTTGCATTCTTTCCAAGGATTCTCGCCGCAAACCCGAGGAGGCCGTTCTCACCTCCTCTACCGGCCAAGAGTTTTCCGCGAAAAGAAATGGGCTTATTTACGAATTCCTTTTGCCCGGCCAATTCGAGACCAGAGATTGGACGTTGGAAGTGGGAGACGCTCTTGCCATTCTTCAGGTTACGCCTTTGGAACGTCCTCGCATCGAACAACTGGAAGTCGTTGCCAACCTCCCCGACTATTTAGGTTATCCCAAAGAACGAAAGACTATTGAAGGCACTCGGGTAAAGGTTCTGGAGGGAACCGAACTCACTGTGGAAGGTGTCGCAAACAGACCGGTCAATCGAGTTGGCGTTCGAACAAAAAGCTCTCATTTTGACGTCGAGGTGGACGAGGAAACCTTCAAAACCGAGTTTGGCATTATTACAAAATCCTTGGACGCTCAGATTAGGTTCACGGATATTTTCGGTCTTTCCGCCGCAACGCCAACTGCGCTAACGGTGCAATCCACACCAGACGAAGCACCAAGAGTTGACTTCGAGAACCTACCTGGAGAAAGTGCGATTCTAGAGACGGAAACATTGGATCTGCGAGTTGTCGCAAAAGACGATTACGGTATCACGACGTTGGAGCTCTATCTCGGGGTACATGCAAGCGATGGACAAAGCCATGAACCCGACCGACTGTCAAAGAAGGAGGAAAATGCCACCGATGCCAAGGCTCTGGATCTTGCCTTCCCCTTCGATCCGTCTTTTCTAGGACTCAAGGGAGGTGACGTTGCAATCCTGACCGCAAAGGCGGTCGACCGAGCGCCAGACAGGGAGCCCACCGTATCCAGAGAAATCATTCTCCATGTCGTAGGTCCCGAGGAACATGCAGAAGCAGTTCGTAGACGGATGGAAGAAATCTTAGCCCAAGTTTCCGAAATCGCCAGAGAAGAAGAAGCCATCATGTTGGAAAACGTGCGACTATCCGATGAGGCTTTCGATGAGCTCGACGATAGACAATCGGACAAGGCATTGGAAAACTTATCGGAATCGCAAAGAGACAACGCTCGGGATCTTCGGGAAACGGCGGAAGAAGGTGCCGAAGCTCTCCGGGAAGCACTCCGCAATCCTCTTTTCGACGAGAACTCCTTAAAAGAATGGAGTGAAACCCTCCGGAAAATGGATGAGGTTGCCTCTAGCGAAATGGCAAAGGCCGCTCAAAGCATAGACCAAGCCAAGGCAAACCCTTCCTCTGCCAAGCCCAACTTATCCGAGGCGGAACAATCCGAACAAGAAGCCCTGGAAAGCTTGAGAGAGATACTGGAGCAAGCAAACGAACAACTTGACGATCTTGAAGCGCTCACCCTAGCTCAGCGGTTACGACAGATCCAAAAAACTGAAAACCGGCTTGGTGAAGTCCTTGTTTCCCATTTGCCGAGCACCATCGGCCAACTCTCGAAAGCTTTGCCCGAACAACAAGTCAAGCTACAAAGCGATCTAGAAAACACGCAAATTGAAGCACATGTGGAGACCGAGCTTCTCCAAGGAGAAATTAGCCGTTTTCACGAAAGAACCGGGCGAGAAAAATATGGAGAAGTCGGAAAGCTCATGGAGGAAGAAGATGCTGTCGAAGGTTTGCGAAAAGGGTCCGACCTGATTCGAAAGAACGTCGCTTTTGCCGCACTGGACAACCTAGACCATTGGGCAGAAAAGTTTGAAGAATGGGCCGACATGCTGGAAGAAGATGAAGACGGTGGCGGCGGCGGTGGTGGTGGTGGCGGCGGCGAATGCAAAGACATCACCGCCCAAATCGTGGCCTTGCTTCGAATTCGAGAAAAGCAAAAGGCCATCATGGGCAAAACAAAGTTGCTTGAAGATCATTTTGAAAAAGACGTTCGCAAGGAACGTTCAACTCTCCTCGCCGAGAACCAGAGAGACCTGATGACCGACTTGACTGAGGTTCAAGTCGATATCGCAATCGAAGAAATCAACCCCATATTTGACGATACTCACACCTCCATGGCCACTTCAGCCACAGGATTGGAAAAAGAAGTTTACGGAAAGCCGACCACACTCGCGCAAACACAATCACGTGATTCCATTAGCGACATCATAAACCTGCTCATTGAAGCCGCCCAGTCAGGGTCTCAAGGTTCTTCCGCGGGAAACGCACAAGCTCTTCAATTTCTCCTCAGCCAACTTTCAGGGCAAAAACCCGGACAAGGCAAAGGCATGATGCCCGGACAAACGGGTGGCGGAAGCCAACAAGGTGGTGATACGGACCAAGATCACGCAACCGCTCTGGGCGATGCCGATGGCATTGCTCCGGGAAAACGCAAATCCCAACAGACTGGGGGAGCATCGGGGGTACCCCCACCGGAATTCCGAAGGGCCATGGAAAACTACTTCCGGCAAATCGAAGAATAGTAATCGTGAAAAGCCTGCTCACTCTGATTTTCATCTGGACTGTTTTTGCCTGTGGCACCCTCCGGGCGCAGAAATTGTTCGAGGAAGCCAACGACGACCTTGTGCGACAAATCGACAGGATGTACAAACAAGGTCAGGGATACCTTGCCAAGAGCCAAACGGACGGAGGCAACTGGTCCGATAATTCCTACGGTTCCCAAGCAGGAGTCGTGGGTATGGCTACTTTGGCTTTGCTGGCCCGCGGAGATGATCCGGAATTCGGCCCCTATCGAATAACCGTTAAACGTTCCTTGGACTACATCCTTGCCCGTCAAGACAAGAAAACCGGGTATATTGGCTCTTCCATGTACAATCACGGATTCGCCACTCTTGCCTTGGCTGAAGCCTACGGCATAACCAACGACCTTCGACTGGGCCCAGCGCTACAAAAGGCAACCGACCTCATCTTAGGGTCGCAGAAAGGCAACTCCAAGGGCGCATGGCGATATGGTCCTGAGAGCAAAGATGCGGACACAACCGTTTCCGGCGCCCAGATGGTGGCTTTGTTTGCCGCGAGGAACGCCGGGCTATCCGTACCTGAATCGGCGATTGAAAAGGCGATTGAATTTTTCATCTCTTGTCAAGACTCGAGCGGTGGTTTCGGCTATACGTCGAAAAGCGGGCCAAATCAACCGCGCTCCGCCATAGGTTGCCTAGTTCTAGCCCTATCGAAGGACACCGATTCAAAACCTTACAAACAGTCCGTTAAATACCTCATGGGAAACGCCGCTCATGATGGACAAGGCCACAAGTTCTATAGTTTATACTACACATCCCAAGCAGTCTTCCGAGCAGACCCCTCTCTCTGGCGGGTCTGGAATTCCAAAAACGTAAAACGACTTCTTGCTACCCAATCCGAAGACGGCAGCTGGAACGGAAATTACGGAAAAGCCTTCTCCACTTCCGCTGCTCTACTATCACTAGCCCTCAATTACAGGTATTTACCGATTTACGAAAGATGACGAAATTACATACAACACTTGCAGGAATAGTTCTGCTGGCTGCGATTTCAGCACCTGTATTAGGTCAAGAACTTAAGATCACACCGAAACCACTAGTACAGGCTGACGCCAAAAAGGTCATCGAATTGAAAGTCGCTACACCCCCGGATGCAAAAGCGGAGGCTCAAAACATTCAAATCCGACTCGATGTCAAACCACAAGCAGTCCAAGTTCAGGCGAATGGAAAAGTCTTAATTGAAAGAGTCCTCGAGAATGGAAATGAAGAACCCATTCGAATAGTTCAAAAATTCGAAGCGGCCAATGTTTCTTTGGGTCGGGGCACTGTATCCAACAAGACCGTCGATACACCTGAGAATATAGACAGGTCGGACCACCTCCGCCTCTTCGACGGTTCACAAATCAGAGGACGACTTATTGAGCTAACGGGCAATCGTTTACTCCAGTGGGAGAACGAATCCTCGGTCAATCCCCTTTCCTTTCGATTTGCCGCGGTAGACTCGATTGAACTTGCGCCGCGTACGGCTCCTGAAAAAAAGCCCTCTTCCGACAAAGGAAGAAAGGCGTTGCTGAAATTCACCAACGGCGATCAGTTAAGGGGGCATCTAGCCAAAGTCGATGCAAAGACAATAGCCGTGGAAACCGACTTTGCGGGCGTTTTGGCAACACCAAGAGAAAAAATCATCTCGCTCATCCTATTGCCTCCAAGTCACGAAAGCCTATACGATGCCTCGCAGGGGTTTTCCGGTTGGAAATCAAGCAGCAAGAATGCGTGGAGATACGAAGATGGCGCTCTGGTTACGTCTGCGTCAGGAAGTTTAAGTCGGGTTCTCCCCGAAAAGGATGCCTTAGAAATAGAATTTGAAGCAAATTGGGAGCGCTCTTTTTATTTCCGCGTGCAGATGTTTTCTGATAATCGATCGGCTTCCCGTTCCAGTAGTTATGGGAGCATAGGGTACGACTTTTCTTTTTCCAACAACAGGTTGAACCTACAAGCTGCCAAGCGGAAGAAGGGGCGTCTCACTCGGGAAACCATCGGGTCGGCAGAAATCAAAGATTTACTTCGCTTGAAATCGGCTCGATTCCGCATTTACGGAAATCGCAAGACCAAGGAATTCACCGTTTGGGTAAATGATCGCAAAATAGCTAGTTGGAAGGATGGGGATGACGAATTCGTTACTATGGGCAACACGGTCTCTTTCTACAACCAAGGAGGCAGTTCCTTCCTTCGTCTAAATGAAACCTCAATTTCCGGTTGGGAAGGTGACTATGCCCCCGTCGAAGGACTATTCCCAGAAGAAAAATCAACCACTCTAGTAACCTTGGTCAACGGAGATTCCACCGCCTCCGAAATTGGCGATTTAGTCGACGGCAACCTCCAACTGAAAACAAAGCGAGGGACTTTTAACACACCCGTAGAGAGAATTCGCTCGATATATTTCACTCCCAAAGTAACACCAACCACAAAAACGGCTTCCGAACGTATTTGGTTAACAGGCTCATCCGGAAACCTTGCCCTAAACCTTACTTCCATTCGAAATAACGTAGCCAAGGGGGAAAACCCAAATTTTGGAGCTGTAGAAATCTCCATGTCTCGGGTCCGAAGACTGGCTTGCAACATACATTTACTCGAACTTGAAAAATACTTGGCCCAGCTGCGCTCGGCTCGACGGGCACTCGATGCCCGCAACCTCGAAACCGCCAATCAAATTCTACAAAAAACCAATCCCGCGATGAGGGGGTGGTTATGGGGTCGGCTCGCCTTTCACGCAAAAGCTCTTTCGAGTAGTGAAATCCTCAGCTTTGCGCCCCACCCCGAGTCGGGTCTCGCCGGTGCCGGTTTCGCAGAAGATTCCGAAACGATTCTGACCGTTGGCAAGGATGCCACCTTTGGGTTATGGAATGGCCACGCACGTCTCGCGTCCGGTAAAATAAAGGGGAGCGAAAGCCTGCATGGCGAGCTTGGTCGCTTCCCCAACGAAACACAACGATTCACCACGATCTCCAGAGATTTCTGGCTGGGACAGTTCGAAGTAACTCAAGAACAATACGAGAAGCTGGTCGGAGAAAACCCAAGCACTCGGAAGTCTCCAAAGTTTCCCGTCGAAAAGACCTCGTGGTTCGACGCCACCGAATATTGCAAAATCCTCAACAAAAGGTTTCCAGCCGCAAACGGATACGTGTACCGCCTCCCGACGGAAGCGGAATGGGAGTACGCCTGCAGAGCGGGAACAAACGGTCCCTTTGCCGGGTCTTCCGTCACGTCCATACCTAACGACGACACCGCCTATTCCGAACACCTTGCCCAAATCGCCTGGTTTTCCGAAAATTCAAACAATGCTCCCCACGCCGGGGGAGAGAAAGATGCCAATGCGTTCGGTCTACACGATATGCATGGCAACCTATGGGAATGGTGTCTAGATCATGTCGAGGTAAACAAACAAAATATGCTCAAGAGCCGAATACCGGGTGCAGTCGACCCCTTTGTAACCGAGGGACGTTGGCGCTCTCTGCGCGGAGGTTCTTTCAATGTCGGCTTCAACCGTTGTCGAGCGGCTTATCGCGGAGCAAACGACCCCGGGGTCAAGAGAGACGACCGAGGTTTTCGAATCGCCCTCGCACCCGATTTATCTCCGGAAGAAAATTCCACAAAGGTACGGGTTGAAAAACCTCACGTCGTGGAGGAGCTCGGACTTCGTCTAATGCCGATTCCGGCAGGCTCGTTTCTATTAGGTAGTCCTGAAAAGCTTCCCGGAGCATGTGCAGTCAGTGTACCTAAAACGGATCTCATCTTAACCGGAAACGCAAAGGGTGAACTCTATCTTTCCGATCTGGCCGGGAGACCGCCACGCAATTTAGGTAAAAAATTACCGGCAGCTGTTACCGCTGTAGCGGCATCCCCCGACGGCAAGCTTCTCTTCACTGGTTGCAGTGATGGATCCACGCACATCGTCTCCCTTGCGGAAGGTGCAAGAATTGCCTCCTTCTCGGATCACAAATCACCAGTTACCACAGTCGCTTTCTCTCCCAAAGAGAATCGTCTTGCATCCTCCGAGCTAGCGGGGAAAGCCGTCATACGAACACCCGATGCAGATGGAAAACCCGTCTTCCTCGAAGGACATTCGGCCCGTTTCGACAATATCGATTTTTCTCCAGACGGAGCACGCATTCTCACATCCGGGCCAGGTGCTCCCCCCGCCCTCTGGAGCAGTGAAGACGGCACCTTTCTTCTTCACTTGCGGGTAGAACTGGAAGATGTTGTAACCGCTCGATTCGCCCGCGATGGACAAGGTGTATCGGTAGCCTGTCGATCCGGTCGCATTCTTTTTTGCGAAACTTCCACCGGACTCACCTACAACAGGATCACTCTCCCCGGAAGAGAATTAGCGGATTTACATTATTCTCCCGAAGGAAATCGCATACTCGTTGTTACGCAAGAGGGTCTTTGCTCGATCCGAAGCATTCCTCAAACAGAAGCTATAAGAATTGTTGAAAAAAACGGTTCCATGACTAGTTCCCCCGATTACTATTTCGACCTTGCCCGTCATAATGCGTCCACTTCCTTTCTTCCTTCTACATTGGAAGTTTTCCTCCGAAAACACGGACAAAAAATGGACGGTGACAGACTCCCTCCCGGTTGCTCTAGATCACCGGACAATGCATGGATTCTAACCACTGCAGACGGGGCATTGAGACTGTGGCGCTCCGAAACGGGAAAACTAGAAGCCAATCTTGCCGAAAAATTGTCTGCGCCCTTTGAGGCATGCGCCTTCTCTCCCGACGGGTTATTCGCCTCCGGTCGCCTAGCTACCGGACAGATTCTCTCTTATCCCGCCTTCCCGCCATCCGATAGCGCTAACTCCGATCCATTACCTAACGCCGACCTTATACGTTCATGGTTCCACTCATCCCCCCCTCGCTAACCCTTGCGAAAATAATTTCGACTTTTCATCCCAACCGATTTGCATTTAATCACCCAGCCAGCTTAGGTTGTTTTAAGTTAACGATGTAAAATTTAAGGCATGAAGAAAAAACGCCAGTCAGAACCTGATCCCATTCAATATCGAGTCCGATACCAAACTGAGGGAAACATCACGCCAGTGGTAAAATATTTCATGGCCACCTCTGCAGAACAAGCCTTGGAAATGTTCGCGTATTCCTGTCGAGACCTTCAACCCTTACCCGAAGTTTTAGATTTTTCAGAATGGAATCGATGGTCGGAAGACTGGACGAACATTCCGCAGGCAGTTACC
>CAZXKR010000005.1:0-19585 GCA_964641305.1 uncultured Puniceicoccaceae bacterium
AGTTCCCCAAAGTCTTGTTGAGACATTGGTGGCATCTATTTCGCGTCAACCTGCTCGAACCTAAATTCTTTCAAACCTCATTAGCAGCGCACCAGTTATCATTTAAATGAACGGTCAACGAATACGAATCAAGCTCAAGGGTTTCGACTATAGGGTGATCGACCAGTCGGCGTCCGATATTGTCGATACCGCCAAGCGAACTGGTGCTCGTGTTGCTGGACCCATTCCAATGCCCACTCGCATAGAGCGTTACACTGTAAATCGTTCACCGCATGTTGACAAGAAGTCGATGGATCAATTTGAACTACGAACCCACAAGCGTTTGATCGATATTCTCGAACCTACTGTACAAACAGTGGATGAGTTGAAAAAATTAAATCTTCCTGCTGGCGTAGAAATCACTCTCAACATTTAGCCCTTTTCAATCTACTCTAGAATCACCTAAACATTCACTTTACTTTAAAGCAGGTACATTACCTTAAAGGGGTTTTCCCGCCTGCCGCTTAAAGATGACATTTGCACTAATTGGCACAAAGCTTGGCATGACCCAAGTATACGACGAGGATAATAATCTCGTTCCTGTAACCATCGTACAAGCAGGTCCTTGCCCTGTCTTGCAGGTCAAGACATCTGCTAATGATGGATACGACTCAGTACAAATAGGTTACAATCCCAAAGGTAAACCCCCCAACAAGGTTACACGCCCTGCCAAGGGGCATGCGGCAAAGGCAGGTGTCGAACACCAGCAAAAAATGCAGGAGTTTACGGTTAACGGTGACGCGTCCGACTATGAACTTGGGAATGTACTCACGGTCGAGAACTTCTCAGACATTGAAACTGTAGATGTCGTAGCCGTTACCAAGGGGCGAGGATTTCAGGGTGTCGTTAAACGTTGGAATTTCAAGGGAGGTCCAGCTTCGCATGGTTCGATGTTCCACCGTCGCGGTGGCAGTTATGGTCTTTGCCAATGGCCTGGTCGTGTGTTCAAGAACAAAAAGATGCCCGGTCACATGGGCAACAAAAGTCGAACGACGCAAAACTTAAAAGTCGTCAAGATCATCCCTGAAAAAAACATAATACTTCTTAAGGGAAGCGTTCCCGGGCACAAGAATTCTTTACTCACCGTGAGGGTGGCCAAGAAACTCCGCAAGGCATCCTGATCTAATTTATTCGGTTAAATGAAATTTCCTTATTTTACTGCTGAAGGCACAGAAGACGGTGAGCGTGACTATCCGTCTTTCATTAATTTTGAAAAAAACAAAGGTGTTGATGCCCTTCGACAAGTAATTTTAGCCATTCGCTCGAACAAACGCCAAGGAAGCGCCTCAACAAAAACTCGAGCCGAAGTCCGTGGTTCCGGAAAGAAAATTCATCGTCAAAAAGGTTTGGGTGCGGGACGCGTTGGAGACAAGAACGCTGTCCAGCGCCGTGGAGGTGGTGTAGTCTTTGGTCCGAAACCTCGTTCATACAATAAGAAGGTTAATCGTAAAACTAAACGTCTTGCACTCGCTCGCGCCTTGTTTGACGGAGCTACCGAGGGCAAGCTATCGCTTATTGAGGCGTGGAAGGTTTCTGAAGCGAAGACTAAGCAATTTACTCAAGTAATTAACAAGGTTATACCAGATTCTCGACGGTCTCTCATTGTGGATGATGCATTCGAGGATAATTTCGGTTATGCCGCTCGCAATGTTTCTCGAATTACTCTGGCTAGAGCCCAAGACTTGAGTCCATTGGATTTAGTTTTAGCCGATAAAGTGATTTTTAGCATTAGCGGACTAGAGGTTTTATTGGCGAAAGTAGGAAAGGAGGACGCATCCTAATGAGCGAGCCTGCAGAAATTCTTCTAGAAGCATTGCTTACGGAAAAAGCAACTTTGCTTTCAGCTAGCAATAAATATTTGTTTAAGGTGCATTCGTCGGCATCCAAGGCTAATGTTTCCCAATCTGTTGAACGAACCTTTGGCGTCACGGTGACTAAGGTGAACATCATAAACCAGAAACCAAAACTAAAACGTGACCGGACTCGTCGCAATCGTCTTGGTTCTAAGGGTGGTATGAAGAAAGCAATTGTTACCCTTAAGCAAGGTGACGCGATAGACTTTGGGGCCTAGTCGTACAACAATTTTTCATAATGGCTATCATACATCATAAACCCGTAACTCCTTCGACGCGTTTTTATACGCGCAACAAAGCAGAGGTTACCGATAAGCGCCCCGAGCGTTCCTTAACGAAAGGTCATCATCGCAAAAAGGGACGCAACAGTTATGGTCGCATTACTTCTCGGCGTCGAGGTGGTGGGCACAAAAGACTTTATCGAACCATCGACTTCCGTCGAGATATCATTGATGTTCCGGCCACGGTTGAAGCTATTGAATATGATCCAAATCGATCATCACATATCGCTTTGCTCAAATACGAAGATGGCACTATAAGCTACATACCTGCTCCATTAGGAGTAGAAATTGGAGATACCCTAATCAGTTCGAATGGTTTGATTGATTTTAAATCTGGGAACTCGATGCCTATTTCATTCATTCCAATCGGTACAAGAGTTCATTGCGTTGAACTGTTGCCTGGCTGTGGTGCAAAATTGGCCCGTTCCGCAGGAGTGGGAGTACGAATCATGTCCATTGATTCAGAGCTTGCTACTTTAAAAATGCCTAGCGGAGAAATTCGCATTGTGAAATCCCGTTGTCGTGCCACAGTTGGTGTAGTCGGCAATTCCGAACACCAAAATACGACGATAGGCAAGGCTGGTCGAAATCGGTGGAAAGGTCGTCGTCCCCGAGTTAGGGGAGTTGCGATGAACCCAGTCGATCATCCTATGGGTGGGGGTGAAGGAAAAACTTCGGGCGGTGGACATCCCTCTTCACCTTGGGGTCAACTTTCAAAAGGTTTCCCTACACGCAAGAAGTCCAAATCATCCAATTCTCAAATACTGATTCGTTGTAACGGTCGTAAAATGAGATAATTTACCACTTTAACCTATATAATTTTATGTCACGCTCGATTAAAAAAGGGTATTTTGTTGAACCAAGCTTGGAGAGAAAGGTGCGAAGAGCTCAGGAGTCTGACGATCGTAAACCCATTAAGACTTGGTCGCGTCGGTCGACAATCACACCTGATTTCGTTGGACTTAATTTAGCCGTACACAACGGAAAGAATTTTCTCCCAGTATATGTTACCGAAAACATGGTTGGCCATAAATTGGGTGAATTTTCAGCCACTCGCACCTTCCGGAGTCATAACCCCCATACCCAAAAGTGATCATGGAAGTGAAGGCTTATAGTAAATATTTACGCATTTCTCCAAAAAAAGCGAGGGAGGTGGCTCGTGTTTTGCCAGGTCGTACGGCTGCGGAAGGAGTCGAGTTGCTAAAGTTTATTCCACGTAAAGCAGCTCGTATGCTCACTAAAACCTTACAGTCCGCGATGGCTAATGCTGAAAACAATGTAAATTTAGCAGCCGACAGTTTGGTTATTCGTGAAGCAATTGTTGAGGAAGGTCCAGCATTGCGCCGATTTAGGCCCTGTGCTCGTGGTTCGGCCCACCCTTACAAAAAGCGTATGAGTCATTTCCGCATTGTACTTTCCGACAACGCCTAAAGCTATGGGACAAAAAGTAAATCCGATTGGTTTTCGCCTTGGAGTCCGGCGCAACTGGAGTGCCCGGTGGTATGCCAATAAAAGCGACTACTCTAAATTTATTAATGAAGACATTTGTATAAGGGAATACCTCGATAAGAAACTACGCTTTGCATCTGTTCCAAGGGTTGTTATTGAACGTGCCTCTACCAGAACTCGCGTAACTATTTGGACTGCTCGTCCGGGTATTGTCATTGGCCGCAAAGGGCAAGAGCTTGACGGACTTCGCGACGAATTAAACAAAAGGATAGGAAAAGAGGTTCGTTTAGAAATACAGGAAGTTAAAAAACCAGATCTCGTTGCTTCCTTAGTCGCCGAAAACGTTGCTCTTCAATTGGAGCGGCGGATAGCCTTTCGGCGTGCCATGAAAAAGGCTGTACAGACTACTATGTCTATGGGTGCTGAAGGAATACGAATTCAATGCGCTGGTCGTTTAGGTGGAACTGATATTGCTCGAACCGAGCAACAAAGAGAGGGACGAGTTCCTCTTCATACATTGCGAGAAAACATCGACTATGGCTTCATTGAGGCGAACACTGTTTATGGAATAATCGGAATAAAATGTTGGATTTGCCTTAAGGATGAAGACCGCGTCTTCTAATTCTACGTACAACTTTAATCTTTATTAATAACAATGCCCAAGCTTCTTCCATCACGAACAAAGTATCGCAAGATTCATAGAGGCAGAATTCGAGGTAATGCCACCCGAGGAACTACTGTCGCTTTTGGGGAGTATGGGATACAATCATTAACTCGTGGTCGTATGACTTCAAACCAAATTGAGGCTGCTCGGGTTGCCATCAATCGTCACCTTAAACGTAAGGGCAAGGTTTGGATTCGTGTTTTTCCGCACAAGTCGGTAACAAAAAAACCCGCCGAAACTCGTCAAGGAAAGGGAAAGGGTCCAGTTGATCATTGGGTAGCGGTTATTCGTCCAGGACATGTTCTCTTCGAAGTTGCTGGATGTTCTCTTACAATTGCACGACAAGCACTTAGTCTTGCCGATGCTAAGCTACCCTTTCGCTGTCGTCTCGTATCGCGTGCGCCGAGCTTCTGATTTACGTTAAGATTTTAAATGTCATGAAGATCGCAGAAATAAGAAAACTCAGCACTATGGAACTTGAAAAGACGTTTCGTGACTTAGGGGAAGAATTAATGAATCTCAGACTACGAAAGCAGACGGGGCAGGTGGAAAAGCCGCACATGCTTTGCTCTTTGCGCCGAGATCGGGCTAGAATTAACACTATTTTGGCCGAAAAGTTCGCTTCGGAAGCTACTGCTGATAATGCCTGATTTATTTATACTATGAGTGAAAGCCAAACACGTAACAATCGTAAGGAACTCCTCGGTGTCGTTCGTTCCAAGACGGGTGACAAGTCGCTCAAGGTAGTATACGAATACAAAGTACCTCATCCTCTTTACAAGAAGGAAATCCGTCGAAAAACTACAGTACATGCTCACGACGAAGACAACCAAGCTGGCGTTGGAGATCGAGTTCGCATTATGGCGACTCGACCGTTGAGCAAGCTTAAGCGTTGGCGAGTGGTTTCCATCGTGCATCGTGCCCCAGACACTGCCAGCGCCTAATCATCTTTCTTACTTCTTACTCTCATGATTCAACTACTTAGTCGCGTAGAAGTTGCCGATAATACGGGAGCAAAGAAAGCTCGTATGATTCGAAGACTTGGGCAGAACAAAAAAACGGCAAGCGTTGGCGATATAATTGTATGCCACATTAAAGAAAGCTCTACTGATTC
Organism: uncultured Puniceicoccaceae bacterium; assembly: GCA_964641305.1. Taxonomy (GTDB): domain Bacteria; phylum Verrucomicrobiota; class Verrucomicrobiia; order Opitutales; family Seribacteraceae. The sequence goes on from CAZXKR010000005.1 coordinate 5,401, forward strand.
AACTGTGAAGAAAGGTTCAGTCGTGAGGGCAGTCGTAGTTCGTACCAGAGCTCCGATCCGTCGCCCCGATGGCAGCTACATTCGTTTTGATGAAAATGCCATAGTATTAGTTGGTAACGATGGAGTTCCTGCTGGCACTCGAATTTTCGGTCCCGTTGCACGTGAACTCCGTTCTAAATTTATGAAAATAATATCTCTTGCGCCGGAGGTACTCTAATCATGGCAAAAATGATTAAAAGAGGAGACGAAGTCACCGTTATATCTGGTGAACACAAAGGCAAAAAAGGTAAAGTCCTTGAGGTTTTTCGGACCAAGAATCGCATCATTGTTGAAGGAGTTAATCTTGTAAAGCGTCACGAGCGCAAGACCCAAGATAATCCAGAGGGTTCAATTGTAGAAAGAGAAGCTTCTCTGCACTATTCCAACATAATGCTTTCATCCCGTCACGCCGAGCGAGTGGCTAGGCTAACTTCATAAAAAAATTTACACTTCGAAACATGAGCCAAGCATTTTTATATAAACAATATTTGGAGCAAGTTGCACCAGTTTTGATTAAGGAACTTGGATATAAAAATATCCATCAAGTGCCTAAGGTACTCAAGATTGTTTTGAATACTGGTTTTGGTGATGAGATGGACAAGTCTAGCTTGGAAGACTTGCGCAAGGACTTCGCTGCGATTGCCGGACAAGCGCCTGTAATATGCAAGGCTCGCATCAGTGTTTCTAATTTCAAAGTACGTCAAGGAATGCCTGTGGGGCTCATGGTTACCTTGCGTGGAGAGGTGATGTGGGATTTTCTCTTCAGACTTCTCGCCATTTCATTGCCCAACATCCGAGACTTTAGAGGCGTATCATCGCGACTTGACGGTCATGGAAATTACACTCTCGGGATAACTGATCACAGTATCTTCCCTGAAATCAACGTCGAGCGTCAGCGAACCAACATTGGACTCGACATAAGTATTGTAACTTCTGCCGCGACCGACAAAGAAGGCTATGAACTACTCTCGCATCTTGGAATGCCCTTCCGCAAGACTTCTTCCGATCAACAAAATCAGGAAGATGTTGCCGCATAAATCTTTAATATCAATTACACTTTAATTAATTATGGCAAAAAAATCTACTATTGCTCGCAACAATAAGCGTATTCGACTAGTTGAGCGTTACGCTGCCAAGCGAGCAGCCCTCAAGACCATAATGGCTGACCCTGAGACCGATGTGGAGGATTTATACGCCGCCCAGTCTAAATTAGCCAAACTTCCGCGTAATTCGTCTCCCGTTCGAGTCTCTAGAAGGTGTTCGGCTACTGGGAGACCCCGTGCTCTAATTCGTAAATTTGGTCTTTCTCGCATCACATTTCGCGAGATGGCGTTGCAAGGCAAGTTGCCAGGCGTGATCAAGGCTTCGTGGTAAGTATTGTTAATCCCAACAGAGTTACAAAGATGTCAATACATGATGCCGTAGGTGATTTTATAACCGTTATTCGCAATGCCGGAAGCGTAGGCAAGAAATCCTGTGCCTATCCACATTCTAAGTTACGGGAGGGAATTGCCCGTATTCTTAAGGAGCGTGGGTTTGTTGAAAACTTTGGAGAAGGGACAGATGATGAAGGTCGTAAATGTGTTCAACTTCAACTTAAGTATGTGGACGGAAACCATGCTATAAAAGGTATTTCCCGAGCTAGTACACCTGGCCTTCGCTCTTATTGCGGTTACAGGGAAATCCCCCGGGTCCTCGGCGGTTTGGGAATTTCGATCCTTAGTACCCCAAAGGGTTTACTCGATGATTCATCTGCACGCAGACAAAAGGTTGGCGGAGAAATCCTTTGCAATGTATGGTAATCTTCCACCCCTCTTTAATAATTCAAACAGACAATTTATAAATGAGCAGGATAGGCAAGTTGCCAATAAACATTCCTTCAGGCGTTGAAGTGTCCGTTCAAGATAACCTCGTAAATGTTTCTGGCCCTAAAGGGAAACTTGAAAAGCATTTTTCTAAGCTAGCACAAATTACGGTGGAGGATAATGTAGTAACGGTTACTCCAGTTGACGATACTCGACCTGCAAGGGCAATGTATGGAACGGCCCGTTCCATTATTTCAAATATGGTCGATGGAGTGGTGAACTCTTATTCCAAGGATTTACTTATTGAGGGTGTAGGCTTTAGAGCTGCGGTTAAAGGCAACCTTGTCGACCTCGAGTTAGGCTACTCCCACCCCATTGAGTATCCTATACCTGAAGGTGTGAGCGTAACTGTATCCGACAATGTAAAGATTCACGTCGAAGGTCCCGACAAGCAAAAGGTGGGGCAGGTGACTGCCGACATAAAGAGTTACTACCCCGTTGAACCTTATAAAGGTAAGGGAGTGCGCATTGTTGGAGAGTTCGTTCGCCGTAAGGAAGGCAAAAAATCAGCTTAGGCATATCTAAGGGCATTTGAAGACATGAAACTTTCTAAGAAAAGGGAATTGAGACAGAAACGACGTTGGCGAATTCGAAAAAAAGTTCGCGGCACTGCTGAAAGACCTCGTTTGACCATATGTTTTACCAATAAAAACATTCATGTGCAGTGCATAGATGATTCTGTCGCAAGAACCCTAGTCGCCACTTCGACGAATGAGAAAGACATGCTCGGAGTTTTACCTAATCTTGACGGATCTGCCAAGTTGGGAAAGATTTTCTCAGAACGAATTAAGGCTTCTGGTCTAACTACTGTAGTATTTGACCGTGCTGGCCGCAAGTATCATGGTTGCGTAAAGGCTTTTGCGGAAGCTGTCCGAGATGCTGGAATAGTATTTTAACCCTTTAATTGCAAACGCCTGAAATGAGTGTCCAACCAAGATTTTCTGAACGTAGAAGAAAACCTGCTCCCGAAGCTGAAGAATCGGAATTCTTTGAAAAAGTAGTGTTCATCAACCGTTGCTCGAAAGTAGTAAAGGGCGGGAGACGTTTCAGCTTTGCTGCCCTTGTAGTGGTCGGTGACCAAAACGGCCGAGTTGGCTATGGTTATGGAAAAGCCCAAATGGTTCCCGATGCAATACGCAAGGGAACTGAACAAGCCCGCAAAACCATGAAACCCTATTTTTTGTGCGGGGATACCATCCCTCATCAAGTTCACGGTAAAGCCGATGGCGGGAGAGTGTTTTTACGACCGGCAAGACCTGGTACGGGCATTATTGCTGGGGGTGGTGTTCGAGCGGTACTGGAGGCAGTTGGAATAAAAAACATCCTTTCTAAATCCATGGGATCCAATAACCACTTAGCTGTCGTTAAAGCTACAATTCAAGGACTTGAGCAGTTGCGCACTGCAGAAGTAATTTCTGCTATTCGCGGAGAGGAGGTCAAGGGCATGTCTCTAGTTTCATCCACCGTTCTTCCCTCCCCTTCCGAAACTGTCGATGCTGCTGCTGATTCAACCGAAACTAGTCCTTTGGACATAGAAAAGTAATTCAAATGAAGGAACATGCTATACCAGCGGGTGCTACTCATGCACGAAAGCGAGTAGGTCGTGGCGAAGGAAATGGGCGAGGTAAAACTTGCTGCCGAGGCGAAAACGGAGCAAAATCCCGATCCGGTTATTCACTTAGACCCGGATTCGAAGGTGGGCAGATGCCACTCTTTAGAAAACTTCCTCGACGAGGCTTCAACAACGCTCGCTTTCGGAAAGAGTACGCGCTTCTCAATGTCGGCGAATTGGATAAGATTCAAGGAGATGTTGTTGATCTTGTTTCTGCTAAGGCTGCCGGCCTTATTCGTTCAAATGCAATTTCCTTGAAACTTCTCGGTAAAGGCGAAGTAAAAAAATCCTTCAAAGTCAAAGTTTGTAAGTGTTCTTCCTCCGCCGAAGAAAAAATTAGAGCCGCCGGGGGGGCTGTCGAAACAGGTTCCTAGTGTTCTGGAAATTTCTTACTGGAATACTTGAATAGGTTTCAACTTTCAAAAAATGTTATCGGCGTTCACAAATTCGCTCAAGATACCTGAGCTTCGTCAGCGTATATTTTTTACGCTGGCTTTGTTATTTATTGCTCGAGTTGGTGCGAATGTGCCTTTACCTGGGGTCGATCCTACGCCAATTCGCGACTTCTTTGAATGGCGAGCTTTGCAAAGTCAGGATGACGGAAACGATATTCTTGGCTTTTATAATATGTTCACGGGTGGTGCCTTGCTTAACGGAGCCCTCTTTGCCTTGGGCATAATGCCCTACATCAGTGCCTCTATTATTATGCAGCTAATGGGTGCAGTCTTTCCCCAGCTTGCCCGTTTGCAGCAGGAGGGCGAACCTGGACGTCAGAAAATTTCACAGTATACTCGTTATTTGACAATTGTAATTTGTTTAGTGCAGGGCGGACTGCTGGCGTTGGCATTACGTGACAGTCCTGGATCTTTAATTCAAGGCTTCAATCCGAATAGCCTTGGATTAAATGGACAGCCTTTCGGCGAAATAGTCGTTTCGCAATCTCCGATGTTTTTCGCCAACACTGTTGTCTTTCTAACTACTGGAACAATTATTTTGATGTGGCTTGGCGAACAAATCACGCAAAGAGGAATCGGAAACGGAATCTCACTGCTTATAACCGTTGGGATTTTGTCCGATCTGCCGAAAGCACTTGCCGATGCCTATGCATTGGTTTTCCAAGCACCGGCCGGCGATAATTTAGTTTGGGTCAAAGCACTTTTGATGATCGGCCTTTTTCTATTGGTTGTTGCTGGTGTCATTGCAGTCACGCAAGCGCAACGTAAGATTCCAGTACAATATGCAAAGCGCGTGGTTGGACGCAAGGTATACGGTGGCCAAAGCTCCTTTTTGCCCCTTAAGGTGAATTATGCTGGCGTAATGCCGGTGATTTTCGCAAGTGCCATACTTATGTTTCCTGCCCAGTTGCTCAGAACATTAGGTGCTGCTATGGCAGACAGTCCTGCGGATTCAAATTGGGCGTTAGATTTGGCCGCGATGTTTGCAGGTAGAGGTTGGTTGTATTACTCCGTGTATGCAGGTCTCATACTTGTTTTCAGTTACTTCTGGGTTTCAATTATGTTTAAACCTGTACAAATAGCCGATGATTTGAAGAAAAATGGTGGTTATGTTCCTGGCGTTCGCCCTGGTGAACCAACCGCTCGATTTCTTGACTTTGTAATGACAAGGCTTACATTGGCAGGGTCTATTTTTTTAACCCTCATTGCAGTTTTCCCGGACATTATTTTCAATTTTGCCGGTGTTTCTTATAATGTCGCGACTTTCTTCGGGGGTACCGGGCTACTCATTATTGTTGGTGTAGTGCTCGATACCATGCGACAAATAGAGACTTTCCTTCTTCAGCGTCACTACGATGGTTTTTTGCGCAAAGGACGTTTGCGTGGACGCAGTGCTTCTGTTCAGGGGCAAGGCATCGAGTCGCTTGAACTTAAAGAGTTTGAAGCTCAGTGGCGTCCTTTGATTTGGATTTCCGCCGTCCTACTTATCCTTGGTTTAGCTGCTTCTTTTCTTAAAACTTAATATTCTAATTTCACTTTCAACCACATAATTATCATGGCCCGCTTGCTTGGAGTAGACATACCAAACCGTAAAAAAATTGAGTATTCGTTACGATACGTATATGGCATTGGTCCTACGCGTTCGAAAAGCGTACTTGAAGAAGCTGAAATTGATCCGAATCTGCGCACTCAGGATTTAAGTGAACAAGATTTAAGTAAAATAACGAATGTTATTCTTGAGAGGAAGTATCTGGTGGAGGGTGATCTTCGGCGAGAGGTCACATCTAACCTTAAAAGACTCCAGAGTATTCGTTCTTACCGTGGACTGCGCCATCAGCGCGGTTTGCCTGTCCGCGGACAACGAACCATCACCAATGCCCGAACTAGAAAAGGAGGTCGAAAGACCGTGGGCGTCGTTCGGAACAAATAATTCCATTATTTAACACCACACTTAACAGGATAATTTTCTCATGAGCGAAGAAGACGCAGAAGAAACTGGAAGCGAAGAGGACAAGGAAAACTCAGCTGAAACTCTTTCCAAAGCCCCGCCCGAAGGTGCTGAGGAAGAATTAGGGAAAACGCCCAAAGCTGAAGCTCCTGTTTCTGATGCAGAGGACAAAGAAGTGGGCACGGACGCTGGTGAAAACTCTTCGACTAATGAAAAAAAGGAAGAAACCGCCAAAGACTTGCTCGGAACAGAAATTGAGGAGGTAAAGGTTCGCAAGGCTAAGGGAAGCAAGAATGTTACTTCGGGCATTTGTCACGTAATAGCTACTTTCAATAATACCAAAGTCACCTTTTCCGACCTGAAAGGCAATGTGATCTCATGGTCGAGTTCCGGGAAGTGTAACTTCAGGGGATCTCGAAAGTCTACTGCTTATGCTGCCCAGGTTGTTACTCAAGATGCAGGTCGAGTTGCCATGTCTCACGGCATGAAGGAATTGATCGTAAAGGTAAAAGGCCCTGGTATGGGTCGCGATTCTGCCGTGCGTTCCTTGCAAAGCCTCGGCTTTAAGGTGTCGTCGATTATAGATGTTACTCCTGTTCCGCACAATGGATGCCGCCCCCCTAAACGTCGCCGAGTTTAACTAATTCACCTTAACATTTTATTGAAGTCATGTCTCGTTACACTGGACCCACCACTCGCATAAATCGTCGCTTTGGTATGGCCTTGTTCCCTGCGAACAAGGCTTTCGAACGCAGAACTTACCCACCTGGTCAACATGGCAGAAACTTTCGCAGAAAGCTGAAGGACTACGGTGTAGGCTTAAACGAGAAACAGAAATTGCGCTACTCCTTCGGTCTTACTGAAAAGCAGTTTCGCAATACTTTTGAAAAGGCGAAGGCCAAACCCGGAGTAACTGGAGAAGTTTTTCTCACCATGCTTGAGACCCGTTTGGACAATGTCGTATATCGCATGGGATTGGCGAGAACGCGTCAAGCCGCTCGTCAATTCGTCAATCATGGTCACATGCTTGTTAATGGGAAGAAAGTAGATGTTCCAAATTTTCATGTTTCAGCTGGTGATGTCGTAGGTGTGCGCGAAAAAACATCTTCACGGCAACTCGCTACTCGCAACCTTGAGGATGCGCAATATCGACCCACCCCTGCTTGGGTGACTGTAAACGTAGATTCTCTTCAAGGGGTCGTGGATCGCCTTCCGGATCCCGAGGAACTAGATCAGAGCATTAATGTGCAACTGGTTGTTGAATTTTACAGCCGCTAAATCGTACCGACTTCAAACAGATCAGATTTTAACAACACACACTTATTATGGCCAAGCGACTTGGAAAGTTCGAACTCCCAAACCGTCTCATCAAGGAGGAAGATTCCTCAACCGACGTTTACGCGAAATTCATAGCCGAACCATTTGAGTCCGGCTATGGGCACACTATCGGCAACGCTTTTCGTCGAGTATTGCTGAGCTCAATTGAAGGAGCCGCGATTTCTACTGTGAAGCTCGATCAAGCTCAGCATGAATTTCAAAGTTTGGATGGCATTTGCGAGGATGTTTGCGACATTGTGCTTAACTTGAAGAAAGTTCTTCTAGTTTGTCATAAAACAGAGCCTTTTGAGCTTACTCTCGATATAGAAAAAGAAGGTGAGGTTACAGCTGCCGACATTGCTCCTGTTGATGGCGTTGAAGTCATAAACCCTAAACAAATTATCCTCACCACAGATCGCAAATTACGAGTTCGTGCGGATATGACCGTTACCATGGGTCGCGGATTTTGTCTTGGTGAGGACAATAAAAGTGAAGATCAACCTATCGGGGTAATTAACGTCGATGCGTTATATAGTCCGGTCAAGCTCGTTAAATACGATGTTCAGAATACCCGAGTCGGACAAATGACTGACTATGATAAACTTATTCTGGAGGTGCATACGGACGGTCGCATTACACCTGACGATGCTCTCAAGCAATCTGCAGCAATACTTCGTCACCACCTCGATGTTTTCGAGGAAATCAGTGACGATGAAATACAGTTTGAAAGTCAAACTAAGGAAGTTAGCGAAGAACAAAATCGCTTGCGGAATTTGCTAAGTATGAGCGTTAATGAAATCGAACTTTCCGTTCGTGCCGCGAATTGCCTAAACAATGCCAATATTACAACAGTTGGCGAGTTAGCCACCAAGTCCGAGCCCGAAATGCTTAAATATCGTAACTTTGGCAAAAAATCTCTAAACGAAATCAAACAGAAGCTCGAGCAACTTGGTTTGTCCTTGGGCATGAAGTTTGAAAATCGCTTGCTTGAACCTTCTGCCACCTAATATCTTTTACATCCTTTCCCATGCGCCACTCAAAGCATAAGCATCTTCTCGGGGTTAAGTCAGCCCATCGACTCTCCTTGATGGCGAATATGTGTTGTGCCCTTATTGAAAATGGGCGTATCCGCACAACTTTGGCTAAAGCCAAAGCGTTGAGACCTTCGATCGAGAAAATTATTACCTTAGCGAAAAAAGCTCATCTTTCAGAAGACCCTGCCAAGAAAGTACACTATAGACGCTTAGCCATTGCTCGTCTTAGGAATAAGAAATCCGTTCAAAAGCTTTTTGATGAGCTTGCCGAGGATTTTGTGAATCGTACTGGGGGATATACTCGTATCTATAAGCTCGCAATTCCTCGACTTGGTGATGCTGCCGACATGGCGATTATCGAATTCGTCAAAGCTTCTGATAAAGGTTATGGCAAAAGAAAAGGAAGTGGCAAAAAGACTGAGAAGAAATCCAAGTCTTCCAAACCTAAGCAAAAGAAACCTGTAAAAGATGAAACCGAAGATGTTGCGGAAACTGTTGTCGAAGATACTGAGGCGGTAGAGGATTCTGCTGCCACAATCGGTACAGCAGAAAGTATAGCTGATTTAGTCACCGATCAAGAGTTGGAAGTTGAAGCAATTTCTGATGTAGCTGATACAACTGAAGAAACTGTATCCGAAGCTGCTTCTCCTGATGCCTCTGAAGATTCTGAGCACGAGCCAGATGAAAAAGTGGAAGAGGATTCTTCCGAAGAAGATGGTGACTCCAAAGGCAACGGCAAAAAGGATTAACGTCGGCTACTTCGGCCGACCAAATTTTCGGTTACATCCATGAGCTCCTTGATTCATTTCCCTTTTCTCTGGATGAATCTCTTGTGCGTTACAGGTTTTATTATCGGAACTTTTTATCTTTGGATTCATTACGAAAATCGTGACGATAAAAAATATCGTAAAATGTCTGCTCAATCGCTTTTTCACTGTGTAAGGTGTGGCGAATTGTTCCAAATTAAAGGCCAGAAGGAAACCGCAGATTGTCCTGCCTGCAATAAGAATAACTTGCGTCTTCGTTTCTGATTAGTCAGGAACGGTTTTCCATGCCGCAAACCATTATTGTTCTCGATTTCGGCTCGCAATACACGCAGGTCATTGCTCGACGCATTCGCGAGGAGAATGTTTTTTCTAAAGTGCTTCCTTTTAACACCTCCGTTAAACAACTAGAGAAGTTTTCTCCGTCTGGCATTATTCTTTCCGGTGGTCCAGCCAGTGTTCTGGCAAAAGGTGCTCCCAAGCCCGACCCTGACTTGTTTCGTATGGGAGTACCTGTTCTCGGGATATGTTATGGCTTGCAACTCATGGGCAACATGCTCGGGGGAAAAGCCGAGTCTAGCGAACTGAGAGAATACGGTCGAGGAGAACTTGAAACGATGAGAAAGGGGGGGCTGTTCAAAGGACTTCCTCCAAAATTTATTGTTTGGAATTCTCACGGAGACCGTCTCTCGAAACTTCCCAAAGGATTTAGGGCGGTTGCTTCTTCCGAAAATTCCGAGTTTGCCGCGATTGAAGATACCAAACGCCAGTTTTACGGCCTCCAATTTCATCCCGAGGTCGAGCATACGGATGGCGGAAGAAAACTGATTAACAATTTCCTTATAAATATTTGTGGATGTAACGCCGATTGGCGACTTGATGACTTTACCAAGAAAACTATCTCGGACCTTCGCGATGTTATAGGTGACAAGCGAGTTCTCCTTGGACTTAGCGGCGGAGTGGATTCATCAGTTGCAGCAGCTCTTCTTCATCGGGCGATAGGCGACCATCTTACCTGTGTCTTTGTTGACAACGGTCTGCTGCGGCTCAATGAGCGAAGTGAAGTCGAGCAATTGTTTAGAGACAACTTTCCCTCGCGTCTTAAGGTGGTTAACGCTTCATCTCTTTTCCTAAAGAGGCTGAAGGGAGTTTCTGACCCCGAACGCAAAAGAAAAATCATCGGGAAAACCTTTATTGAAGTTTTTGATAATGCGGTCAAAAGCATCGGTTCAGTTAAGTTTTTGGCCCAAGGAACTCTCTATCCGGATGTCATTGAAAGCGTTCCCATTGCTGGTAATCCGGCCGCTGTCATTAAAAGTCATCACAATGTGGGTGGACTGCCCAAGAAAATGAAGCTCAAGCTGATAGAACCTCTTCGTGAGCTTTTCAAAGACGAAGTTCGTGAAGTCGGTCTTGGTCTGGGGTTGCCAAAAGATGTTCTTTTTCGGCATCCATTTCCCGGTCCGGGGTTGGGCGTGCGTATCGTTGGCGAAGTCACCCGACCTCGTTTGCGTGTTCTTCGTGAAGCGGATGCGATTTTTCAGGAAGAGTTGTTCAACTCTCGGCAATACTATAAACTTTGGCAGGCGTTTTGCGTGTTCCTTCCGGTTCGCAGCGTAGGGGTCATGGGAGATGAAAGAACATACGAGAACGTCATTGCAATTAGAGCCGTAACTAGTAGCGATGCGATGACTGCCGATTGGGCAAAGTTGCCCGACAAGTTATTGCGTACGGTCTCAAATCGAATAATTAATGAAGTTAAGGGAGCAAACCGGGTTGTTTACGATGTGAGCTCTAAACCCCCTAGCACTATAGAATGGGAGTAAGCAACCCCCCCTCGTGCAAGCCTTTTTGAAATGCAGTATCTAGACGGGGAAGATTCAGAATTGTTTGAGAAGCTCGGGGCCATCTCGAGTTCTTCTCGAAATCCTGAAGTAGAGAGTGCCGTGACCTCCATACTTAAAAAGGTTTCCGACGAGGGCGATGCCGGACTTTTGTCTTTTACCTCACAGTTTGACCGAGCCTCTCTGACTTCTGCCGAGCAGTGCGTAACTGCATCGGAATTCAATGTGGCCGAAGAAGCCCTACAGTTCCCGGATCGAACTGCGATCGAGGAAGCAATTCAAAATGTTCGGGCATTCCATTCTCATTGTCCAAGTGAAGACTGGATGTATACTAATTCTCATGGCGGTTCTGTTGGTGAGCGATACTATCCTTTGCGACGAGTAGGGATATATGTGCCTGGCGGCCAAGTGCCGTTAGTTTCCACTGTGATAATGACGACTGTCTTGGCCAAGGCGGCAGGCGTTCCCGAGATAGCCGTTACTACACCTCCGAGACCTGACGGCACGATTGCACCAGCTTTGCTTGCAGCCCTTTCTCTTTGTGGTGTGGATGAGGTCTACAAGGCAGGTGGTGCCCAAGCTGTGGCTGCACTTGCTTACGGTACGGAAACGATTGCTCCTGTTGATAAGATTTTTGGTCCTGGCAATGCCTATGTTAATGAGGCGAAACGGCAGGTTTTCGGCACGGTCGGCATAGACCTTTTGCCTGGACCGAGCGAGGTCATGGTTATTGCGGATGAGACTGCTCGTCCGGCTTATGTCGCTGCTGCGCTTTTAGCTCAAGCTGAACATGGTTCTGGCAAGGAAAATGTGTTTCTCCTTTGTATGGACGAAAACATTCTTCAATTATCTCTTGCCGAGACAGAAAAACAATTGGAAACCCTTTCTCACCGAGATGTCATCCGTAGCGTTCTCGAAACCGGGTTGTTCGTGATTCGGGTTAGCTCCGAAAAACAAGCTTTTGAAGTGGCTAACTTCGTAGCTCCGGAACATTTGGAACTACAGATAGACGATCCAAAGGTTGAACGCTTTACTTCCTCAATTACTACTGCAGGTTCTATTCTTCAAGGGCATTACACCCCAACGGTGTTAGGTGATTTTGCGGCAGGGCCTAGCCATGTTCTGCCTACGGGCCGAACATCTCGTTTCTCTGCTGGTTTGCGTCTTAGCGATTTCTTTCGTCGCTCCAGCATTGTACGCTACGACCTTGAGGCTCTGCGTAAGGCCGATGAAGTTATCTCTCGTTTTTCCGCCATGGAAGAGTTGGATGCACACGGTCGTTCTCTGTCGATCCGCTTCGAAAATTTCAAGTAAAGGTGTCCTCTCCGGTTACACACGCCCTACCCCACATACAGGCACATTCAGGTTATGTTCCAGGCGAACAACCTCTGTGCCGTCAAAAAGTAATAAAGCTCAACACCAACGAAAACCCCTATCCTCCCTCTCCTAATGTTGTTGCCGCGATTAATGACGAAATTTCCAAACTCCGTTTATATCCTAATCCAACCTCTTTTCCCCTCCGAGAAGCTATCGCCGAATTACATGATTTGGAACCGAATCAAGTATTAGTGGGAAATGGATCCGATGATATATTAAACCTTTGCGCGCGTTGTTTTGCTGATCACGATCATCCCATTGGCATCACTGTTCCTAGTTACTCTCTTTATTCAGTTCTTGCCTCACTTCAACATGCTCCACTTGTCGAAGTGCCATTTGAGGAAGGGTTTGCATTGGATATCTCCAGTCTCGTTTCCTGTGGAGCCAACTTATTTTATTTCACCACCCCAAACGCACCTTCGGGGATGGTCTTTTCCAATGATTTTCTAGGTGCCTTTCACGATGGTTTCTCTGGCATTCTAGTAGCCGACGAAGCCTATGCTGACTTTGCGCCACACAATGCAGTTGGTTTGCTCGCCGACTGTCCTCGCATGATCATAACTCGGACCCTCTCGAAGTCCTATGGGTTAGCCGGGATGCGAGTTGGATATGCCCTCGGAAATCCTGAGCTTATTGAGATTCTTAACAAGGCACGCGAAGTCTACAATGTCGATAGGCTTGCTCAAGCTGCGGCAATTGCCTCTATTCAAGACCAGACCTACTTTCGAGAGACAACGGGAAAAATCAAGGCGACTCGCAATGGTATGCTGGATGACTTTCGCTCCCTCAAATGGAAAACCTACGAGAGTGGCGGCAACTTTCTTTTTACCGAACCAAGAACGATTGGCGGCGAGTTTGGTCTTGAAGTAGCTAAAGACCTGTTCGAACACCTCAAGCAAAATGGTATCCTTGTTCGCCACTTTCCCAATCATCCTTTGACTTCTTCGTTCTTACGCATCAGTATTGGGATAGAGGATGAAATGATCATGCTGAAGGAGACTTTAAGTAAATGGAAAACGGACGGATAGGTGCAGTGTCGCGGGAGACCAATGAAACCTGCGTTAATATCTCTTTGAATCTCGATGGAGAGGGTAAAGGCGAAATCAATACAGGCGCTCCCTTCTTTGACCATATGCTGGAGCTTTTTGCCCGTCATGGTTTTTTCGACCTCTCCGTGGATGCCCGAGGTGATGTAGAGGTTGACTACCATCATCTTGTAGAGGATGCGGGGTTGGCTCTAGGTCAGGCAGTTCGTAAGGCATTGGGCGACCGTGCCGGCATTACACGATACGGCTTTTTTGTCTTACCTATGGACGAAACCCTCGTAACTGTCTCCTTGGATCTGAGCAACCGTCCATACTTAGTTTATAATGCAGAACCCCCCGTCACTTTTGTTCGCGACTTCAATGTGAATTTGTTCAAGGAATTTTTTCAGGCTTTTGCCAATGAAGCTGGAGCCAACCTTCATGTTCGTCTCGAGTATGGTGAAGAACCGCACCATGTGGTAGAAGCAGTTTTCAAGGGATTTGCCCGTGCCCTAGACGCGGCCACACGTTATGAACCTCGTCTCGGAGGAGCGATACCCTCAACCAAGGGCACGTTGTCCGAGTGAAGTTCTATTGCGACTTGCCATTGCACGCGTGATGATGGGGCAGAAATTGGCCGTAATCGATTACGGCACTGGCAACATTCGAAGCGTTGTGAAGGCTTTCGAGAACTTGGGTTCAGAGGTGATTTTGGCAACCAGTCCTTCCGCTGCCGAAACTGCATCAGCTCTAGTATTTCCAGGGCAAGGTTGTTTTCCTGATTGCATGAGTGCTTTAAAGAGCAGTGGATTCGATTCCCTTTTGAAGGATTGGATTGCGGCGGATAGACCCTTTTTCGGCATTTGCCTAGGTCTACAAGTACTTTTTGAATGGTCGGAAGAGGG
>CAZXKR010000006.1:0-17268 GCA_964641305.1 uncultured Puniceicoccaceae bacterium
TATCTTGGGTCGTGCTCGGCAGTTACGTCTACAAGGACTTGGACGCTTGGTTGGCTTTGATAAAGAAGTACCCCGATAATTTCGTAATTGGTTCGGATGCCGTCGGCAAGTCCTCCGCCATTCCGTTCGAGTTGAAGAAGTTCAACGTGTTGCTACAGGCTTTGCCAAAGAAAGTTCGCGAGAAGGTTGCCTACCGCAACTTGAGGTCCATTTTGGAGCGATCAGCAAAGGTGAGAGCTGCCAAGGGTTTCGGTTCGAAGGGAATCATCTTGCCCAATGCTTTTTCGCTGGATGACGGTTTCGGCTTGGAAAGCTTAAGGGGCAAATAGGATCCTCTCGTTTAGGGTACTCGTCCATTCTGGATTTGTTGAGGTTATCTTACCTTAGCCATTATCGACTTGTCGTCCTGAGCGGGGAAACGGAAGAGATTGATTCTAGGATTTCCTTTCAGTTTTGCTTTGCCTAGAGCTTCCGTGTTCCTACCTTCGGGTTTCTACTTCTCCAAGGTTGTTATGATGAAAACGTTTACCCTAATTTTTTCCGCGCTCTCCGCGTGCTTTGCTTCGTCGAGCGCCGAGGCCGAACATATTCATACTCTGCGTTGCAGGCACTTTTCAGGTGCTCCCGTAGGTGCCACTGCTTCGTCCCAACGATATGCTCCCGATCGGCTAGTCGACCTCGAGCACCTTTCACTGGACGTTACGCCGGACTTCAAAAATCGCCGGGTGGCCGGTACCGCCACTCTTACGTTCCGCCCAATCGTCACCCCACTTGAGGAGCTTCGGTTGGATGCGGTCGATCTGATGATCAACAAGGTGACGTCGGGTGATAAAATCGCGGGCTGGGAAAATACCGACGAAGCATTGATCGTTACTTTCGAAAAGCCGATTCCGGCTGGGCGGCAAGCCAAGCTCAAAGTCACTTACGAGGCCGAACCGGTTAAGGGGCTTTACTTTCGTACCCCCGAATTGGGTTATGATTCGAAAGACACCCATCTATGGACTCAGGGCGAAACGATTGAGGCCAGACACTGGTTCCCCTGCTTCGACGCCCCCAACGAGTTTCTTACTTCCACCATGATCTGCCGTGTGCCAAAGG
This sequence comes from uncultured Puniceicoccaceae bacterium, assembly GCA_964641305.1. Taxonomy (GTDB): domain Bacteria; phylum Verrucomicrobiota; class Verrucomicrobiia; order Opitutales; family Seribacteraceae. The sequence continues at coordinate 1,099 of CAZXKR010000006.1, forward strand.
AGATGACCGTCCTTTCAAATGGCCGCAAGACATCTGAGGCAGTCGATCCGGACACTGGGCTTAAGGTTGTGACCTGGAAGCAGGAGAAGCCCCACGTCAATTATCTCATTTCGCTAGTTGCGGGCCATTTCAAGAGGTTGCAGGAGAAGCACGGCGAGTTGAGCATGTCCTTCTGGACTCCTCCTTCGGATTTCGCCAATGCCGCGAACTCTTTTCGTCAGACCAAGAAGTGCATGGAGTATTTCGAGAAGGAAATCGGAGTGGCCTATCCGTGGGCCAAGTACGATCAAGTCTGCGTCCAGGATTTTAACTGGGGCGGTATGGAAAACACGAGCTTGACGACCCTGAACACTTCTACGCTCTTTAGCAACGAGACGGAAAATATCCGGAGCAGTCAAGGGCTGGTTGCCCATGAACTGGCTCACCAGTGGTTTGGCGATTTAGTGACCTGCAAGGATTGGAGTCACATATGGCTGAACGAGGGTTTCGCCACCTATTACACCCACCTTTTTGCGGGACACTTGCAAGGCAGGGATCAAATGCTTTACGGCTTGTACCGGGATCTCAACAGACTCACTGCCCTAAAGGACGATACGACGGCTATGGTGAACCGAAAGTACGAGCACCCATCGGACATGTTTCGCAAGTACGGATCACTTTCCTATACCAAGGGTAGCTGGGTGTTGCATATGCTCCGATCGAGCCTGGGCACCGACCTTTTCCGCCAAGTCGTAAAAACATATCTTGAGCGTCATCGGCACGGCAATGTGGTAACCGAGAATTTGAGGGCCGTCATAGAGGAGCTTTCCGGAAAGTCGTACGATCGTTTCTTCGACCAGTACGTCTACCATGCCCACCATCCCGAGCTAAAGGTGGATTATTCTTGGGACGCCAAAACCAAGCTGGCCAAGCTTAGCGTGAAGCAGGAGCAAAAGGTGGACGACAAGGTAATGCTCTTTCACTTGAAGTTGCCCGTGTCATTTAAGGTCGGCAAGAAAACCGTATTGAGATCCGTTGAAATTTCCAAGGTGAGCGAAGATTATTATTTTGCCCTTCCCGTGGTTCCTGAGATCGTTCGCGTGGACCCCGACCTTACGCTGCTTGCAAAGATTACTTTTGCTCCTCCCGCGTCAATGCTGCATACTCAGTTGTTGTATTTCGAAGACGTCGTTGGTCGTCTTCTCGCGGTTGAGCAACTTGCCAAGAAAAAGGACGCCGGCACTGTCGAAAAGTTAAAGATCGCATTAAACGAAGATCCATTCCATGGGGTTCGGATGGCGGCATCGAAAGCGCTACGCGAGATTGCCACGGAGCCTTCCTTCGAGGCTTTGGTTAAGGCTAAGGAGCAAGATGACGCCCGCGTGCGACGGCAAGTGATTGGAGACGTCGGCAGTTTCTATAAGCCCGAGGCATTGGCCTTCCTCAAAAAGGTGTTGGCCGCAGAGAAAAATCCGTCCGTCCGTTCCGCGGCCATCAACGGCTTGGCCGGGTACGATGATGCCGAGACCGGCAAAATCATTAATCAGGCATTGAGTTCAAAATCTTTTCGACACCAATTGGGCTTTGCTGCGGTTTCCACTATCCGCAAGCAGGATGATCCGGCCTATCTTCCAAGCCTCCAGTCGGCGCTCGAGAAGGATGAGAAGAAATTCACGACCAATGGATTTGCTTTTGGGTTGCGCACGCTCGGTCACCTTGCCCGTAACGAGGAAGACAAGTCGAACGTGAGACAATTCCTCGTTGATCGGGTTGGCAGGCTTAATCGCCGTGTGCGTATCGCCGCCATCGATGCGCTTGGACAATTGAATGACCCTCGGGCTATCGCAGTTCTTGAAAAATTCTCGGTTAGCCGCAAAGACACGCCCGAACGGACTGCCGCCGAAAAGGCGATCGAGGCTTTACGCTCTGGGGGCAAACCGTCTGATGACTTAAAAACACTTCGAAAGGAAGTGACTGACCTGAAAAAGGACAACCAAAAGTTACACCAAGATTTGGAAGACTTGAAAAAGCGTCTAGACGCTACAATTGGCTCCGAAACATCCTCCTCGGATTCGGGCGAAAAGAAGAAGTAACCTTTCCTGTCGATTTAGTACACCAGGGAAGCGACTGCAAATAGCGGAGGCGAAACGCCTCTGATTCCCTTATCACCCTATAAACAGGGAAAAGTAGAGATTGTAAAGTTGAGTTTTGATGCTTTAGGCTACCAGAAAACAGTATACTATCCACGTGATAAAAACACCTATAATCTAATAGTTGGGCATAATTACAGCTACTAAAATAGCACTATAAGCTATAAATATTGCCGGATGCTATTTATTCCGGTCTTTTTGCAGCTAGTTACATTAAATTCACTCATATAACCCCAAATACAGAAAGATTATTATGAAATATCTAATTATATCCCTCCTTGCATTTGGCCTGCTCTCAGGTCCTGTCTCATCTTTTGCCGCGAAGGAAAAGGTAGAAAAGCCCGCCACGAAGGAAAAGGTCAAGAAAGGCAACCCTAAGAAAAAGCCAACGGCCAAAAAATCCGCTTCCGAGGTTGGCCCTCTTGCCTTTTCGGGTAAAGTCTCGAAGAAAGAAACCAAGGGTAAGGACGGGAAAATCTACAAGTACTACTCACTTACAACCGAGGAAGGAAAGACGGTTCGTTTGACCAAGTCGGCATTGGGCAAGAAGTCCAAGGTAGATCTCGACGACTTAGTCGACGCCGAGGTGACTATTGCAGGTGAAGGTTATGAATCGGGAACGGGCAAAAAAAAGAGAGTTATACTGAAGAAAATCGAAAAAATTGAGAAGGCCGACTCGGCCGGTTAAATACCCCAGCTGAAACAAATATGCAGAAGGCGCCCTGAATTCAGGGCGCCTTTTGTGTGTTCGGAGCTCCTTTCGGAATCGACTTTGCCGAGGTTTTATGGATGCTTTATCAAAAGGAGATTTAAACATGCAGTATCTATATTATGCTTTGATAACCGTAGTTTGCTGGGGGACCTATGGGGTGTGCATGCACATCGGCTCCAGCAACATGGGCGACAAGGAAAATGGGCGTATTATGGCTTTTCTTTGGGTCGGCTTGGCCTACTTTCTGACCGCTGTTGTCGCACCCTTGATCATTCTTAAGCTCAAGGGGGGCAACATCGCTTTTTGGACATTTCCCACAAAGGGCTGGCAGTGGTCGCTGATTGCGGGGACTCTAGGAGCGATTGGGGCACTGGGGGTTTTGCTTGCCTTTGGGAAGATGCCTTCACCTGCCTATGTGCCCGTGATCATGTCCATTATTTTTGCAGGGGCTCCTATGGTGAACGCAATTGTGAGCACGACCAAGGAGGGCAACTGGGCTTTCGTTAAACCACCTTTCATTGCCGGGATTTGCATGGCTGCCATCGGTGGTTACTTGATTACGAAATATACTCCCAAACCACCGAAGGCGAATCCTGCCAAGGTGGAGAAAAAGACCTGAGAATGGCACTATGACGGGCTCGTTGGTCGGCCAACTGGAAAGCCTGCGACAGGTCGTGGGCGTCGTCCGCGAGGGCAATCCCTTTCAGCAAGCTAAGCTGGACGGAACTGGTTTGACTGCCGACTTTGCAAGCATCGAAGATTTCATCGCTCGCTGCCCCTTTACCACAAAAGACGAGTTGGCTCGCGATCGCTTGGAGCACCCACCCTACGGGACAAACTTAAGTTTTCCGCTAGAACGCTATACCCGTTTTCATCAGACTAGCGGGACTAAGGGCGAGCCCATGGCGTGGCTCGATCTGCCGGAGGACTGGGAGTGGATGCTGGGGAATTGGGATCTGGTCTTGGATGCCGCTGGCGTGAAGCCGGGAGCTCGTTGTTACTTTGCTTTTTCCTTTGGTCCTTTCCTTGGCTTTTGGACTGCCTTTGAGGCTGCCTCCAGAAGGGGTTGTCTCTGTATGCCGGGGGGAGGGATGAGTAGTGAGCAACGCCTTCGATCCATTCTCGAGCAGGGGGCCGAATATCTTTTTTGCACTCCCACCTATGCCTTGCGTTTGGCCGAAGTTGCGGTCGAGCGCGACATGGATGTGGCCTCGTCTAAAATTCGTAAAATCATCGTGGCGGGCGAACCCGGCGGAAGTATGCCCGAGTTACGTCGGCGTATCAGTGAAGCTTGGGGAGGGGTTGAATTGTTTGATCATTACGGCATGACGGAGGTCGGGCCGGTTGCCTATGAGACACCGGGAGGGGAGGGTGGTCTCCGAGTAATTCTCGAAAGTTACCTAGCCGAGGTGGTTTGCCCCACTTCCGGTGAACCTCTTGGCGAGGCAAAACAGGGCGAACTTGTTCTAACCACTTTGGGCAGGGCGGGATGCCCTGTGCTACGCTATCGGACGGGTGACCTTGTTCTTCCGCATTGGGGAGAAGACGAGAACGGGTCGCCTACACTCGACCTTGTCGGGGGAATACTTGGCCGGGTAGACGATATGATCGTCGTGCGAGGCGTGAACCTGTATCCGACGTCCGTGGATGCCGTGGTGCGTCGATTCGAGGAGGTTGTGGAGTATCAGGTCGTGGTTGATGAAACTCCCACCATGACCGAGGTCAGCGTAAGGGCGGAGGCCTCTCCCGAGTTAGCGAATAGCCTCGAAAAAGCGTTGACCGAAGCCTTTTCCTTACGAATACCAGTTGAATCCGTCGAGACCGGCTCGTTGCCTCGTTTTGAAATGAAGGCTCAACGCTGGGTGAGGCGTGACGGAAAATGACCTGAATCAAAATACTATCCTAATGAGTGCATTCGTTGAATTGTCTAATGTTTCCAAGAATTATCAATCCCCTGCCGGCGAAGAAGGCGTGGAGGTATTCTCAGGCATTAACCTGACGTTAGACGAAGGAGAGTCAGCTGCTATAGTGGGACCTTCCGGTTCGGGCAAAAGCACCTTGCTTAACGTTGTCGGAGTTTTGGACAAGCCGAGCGGTGGGAAGGTGATGGTGGACGGCCACGATGTGACGGGACTGGTCTCCGAGGAAGCCGCTGCTTTCCGCAACCAAACCGTTGGCTTTGTTTTTCAGGCCCATCATCTGTTGCCGCAATGCACGGTGTTGGAAAACGTGATGGTGCCGGCTCTTGCGGGACACGGAAACTTAACCGGCGACTCCTTGCAAAAGCGAGCGGAGGAGCTCCTCGAGGAAGTGGGTCTCTCACATCGTATGCATCATCGTCCTGCGGAAATTTCCGGGGGTGAGAAGCAACGCGCCGCCGTCGCTCGAGCGTTGGTGAACGAGCCCAAGCTTCTTCTGGCGGATGAACCAACCGGATCCCTCGACAAAGCCAATGCCGATCGCCTCACGGAGCTTCTGGCTACCCTTCACGAGACTCGGGGGCTTACTTTGCTGGCCGTAACCCATTCCACTGCGGTCGCTTCCCGGATGGGAGCCATCTACCGACTTGACGCGGGCAAGCTTGTTCGGGATTGAGACCATGACTCTATCGGGAATAGTCTTGCGCAACTTGCGCCACTATTGGCGGCAACACCTCGGGGTGATTGCCGGAGCCGCGATTTGCTCGATGGTCTTGGTCGGTGCCCTGATGGTGGGGGATTCCGTCAAGGCTACCTTGAAGCGATTGGCGGGAGAACGGATAGGCCAAGCGGATATTGCCTTGTTGGCGCCCGATGGATTTTTTCGGGAGGCCTTGTCGGTGGATCTAAGTCGAGACAAGGAAACCGTAGTTGCACCTCTTGTGGTGACTCGAGGAAACGTTTCCTTGCCTGACGGAACTCGTATGGCCCGAAACGTTCAGGTGCTGGGCGTGGATGAACGGTTCTGGAAGTTGGCACCGAATCCGGACACCGCACCTGATCTGTCAAAGGAAGAATTTTTCGTGAACGCTCGCCTCGGAAGTTATCTTGCTGCAAAGCAGGGAGATCGCCTGATTCTCCGCGTGGAGGAGCCTGGTCTTTTCTCAAGAGATGCTCCGCTTTCGGGCGAACGAGACAATAAGTTCGTCTCCCTGAACAAAGAACTCGGCGGCGTACTCGGAGCAGAGGCGTTCGGGCGGTTTGGGTTACAGGGAAACCAGCGTGAACCTCTCACGATTTTTGTCCCTATGAAAATCCTGCAGAAACGAATGTTTCGGTCTTTTGACGAAGAGTCGGGCAATACGGGCTTTGCCAACTTTCTGCTACTTGGTCGGCCCGGTGGTGACGCCGTGCAGTTGGAGTCGGCAGAGGCGGCGCTAAACGAAGCTTGGTCTTTGGCGGATGCCGGAATCTCAGTGAAGGAACTGCGAGATACTCCTGCTTGGTCCATCCGGTCTCGACAGGTGTTTTTGAGCGAATCCCTCCGCCAAGCAGGAGAAAAGGCTGCTTTGCAAACGACAGGTGTCCTTACCTACTTGGTGAATGCAATTGCCAAAGGAACCCCGGAGGCGAACTCCTCTGCTCTTGTTCCTTACTCCATGGTGAGTGCGGTAAATCCATCCAAGTCAAATTTTTTACCGAACGATCTCAAGGACGACGAAATAGTTCTTGGTCAATGGGCCGCAGATGATCTCAATGCTTCGGCTGGAGACGCAATTAGCGTGAGCTATTTTGCGGTTGGAGAGCGCCGCAAGCTTCTTGAGAAGACCCAAACCTTTCGTTTGCGAGCCACAACTCCGCTGCCTTTAAAGGTTCCCGAGGACCAAGAAAGCGATTGGACGCCTCTATTTCCCGGATTGTCGGACGCCGAATCCTGCGGAGAATGGGATACGGGCATCCCGATCAAGCACAAGGTCCGGACTAAAGACGAAGATTATTGGGACGATTACAGAGGTTCCCCAAAGGCTTTTGTGTCTCTAGCTGCCGGTCAGGCAATGTGGGGGAACCGTTGGGGTTCGTTGACTGGTTTGCGGGTGGCGAAAGAGGATGCTTCCCGGGAGGATATCAACAAGACCTTGCGATCGGAGCTTACGGCTTCCGAGGCCGGGTTGCTCTTTCGTTCCCTTAGGCAAGATGCTTCCGCTGCTGCCGAGTCTCCCATCGATTTCGGCCAACTTTTCCTTGGTTTTAGTTTTTTCGTTATTGTAGCTGCAATGGCCCTAACGGGCATGCTCTTCGCCTTTGCAATGGAGCAACGCAATCGACAGGCGGGTCTCTTGTTGGCTTTGGGAATCTCCAGAAAAAAGGTGCGTCGCCTGTTCCTCGCGGAAGGGTTGCTCCTCTCTGTGGTTGGGTCCGGTCTAGGGGTTTGGCTTGCCACGCTTTACGGGCAAACCACCCTGCATCTGCTTTCGGGTGAATGGAGTGGCGCGGTTTCAGGGGCTACCTTTGATTTTGCGATTAATCCGGCTTCCGTAGTCGGAGGATTGTGCGGTGCTGTCTTTATTGCTTTGCTCGCCATGGGTTGGGCGACTCGTCGCCAACTGCGGGCTGAACCTCGCGAATTGCTCGCTATGGGAGAAACTCTTGCGTCCACTGCTCCGCGTTCAGGTTCTAGTAAGAGCGGTAACGGAAAGGTGTCCATGGGGGTTGCGCTTACTTTGACTTTCATCGGCATCGTCATGGCTTTTTTGACCGATCTTTCCGGTCCCGGCGCGTCCATGGTTTTTTTCGGCGTGGGTTGGTGTCTGCTGGCTGCGGGCTTGCTCTTTTTTCGGGCTAAACTCTCTAAGGCGGCATGTGAATCCGGAACTCTGCCCGATGCAGCCACCCTTAGTCGTCGTAACGCCGCACGCCGTTCCGGTCGCAGCTTGATCACGGCGGGGGCGATGGCTGCGGGAGCCTTTCTCGTGGTCGGAACAGGTGCATTTCGAAAGGATTCTTCATCGATTTCGGACACTCGCGATTCAGGTACCGGCGGCTTCGCCTTAGTGGGCGAATCCGCCTTGCCTGTTTACGACGACCTGAACGGTCTCGAGGGTCGAGAGCTTTACGACCTGAACGCAACTCTTTTATCTGACGTCTACGTCACGCCCCTGCGGGTGCGCGAAGGAGACGATGCCAGTTGTCTCAACTTGAACAAAGCTCTTAGGCCTCGCCTCTATGGGGTAAAGCCTTCTGAGTTTAGCGACCGGTTTGCATTTGCCGAGGGTAATTGGTCGACATTGGTCCATGATGTATCCGAAGACGGATTCATACCGGCTGTGGTAGATCAAAATACGATGTTGTGGGCCTTGAAGAAGAGCGTTGGAGATCTCGTAGAATATCAAGATGGCGAGGGTGAGATTTTCCAAGTTCGGTTGGCTGCAGTAGCCAAAGGATCGATGCTTCAAGGCGCCCTTTACATCGATGAAAAACATTTCGAAGAAAAGTTTCCCAAGCAGGGTGGTTACCGTTCCTTTCTTGTGGATTCTCCCTCAAAAAAAATGAATGAAGTTTCCAGCCATCTCGCCGACCGTTTGGCCAACTACGGGCTTGAGTTTCGCCCCGCTGCGGAGCGATTGAACGAGCTTCAGGAAGTCGAAAATACTTACATTGCCATCTTTCAGGCCTTGGGAGGGTTGGGCCTCTTGCTTGGTACTGCCGGGTTGGCGGTCGTTGTGATTCGCAACCTGCTCGAACGTTCGAAGGAGTTTGGCTTGATGGAGGCTTTGGGCTATTCCATGTCCGCGTTGAGAAAACTTGCCATTGTCGAACATCAAGGTCTTGCCTTATGGGGGCTCGGTGTCGGTGCGAGTGCTGCTCTAGTCGGTATTGCCCCGATGTTATTTGGTGAGGCCGGTCAAAAGCCGGGAACTGGTTTTGCGTGGCTGCTTGCCGCGTTGGTTGCACTATCGCTTTTTTGGACTTGGTTGGCCGTTTCTTTGTCCTTGCGGACGAGTCGCCTATCGACTTTGAGGGACGAATGATAATGAAAAGGAATCGTGGAATGCATAAGGTAGTTTGGCTCTTTCTAACTGTTATTATTGGTGGGTGCTGCACAAGTGGACCTGAATTTGCGAAGGAGTTAGGGGAAGAAGATACTGTGGTGGTCGCAGATCCCTTTCTCAAGCCAGTAGCTACTGAGGATTCTGAAACCGCTAAATGGAAAACGGTCTATGAAATTGATTTTTCCGGCAATGCAGTTGGCGAGGAACCGGAGGACTTGTTCATCCTCGACGGGTCTTTCTCCGTTCAGCAAGAAGAAGTGAGGAAGTCATTAGGTGGTAATATGGTTCTTTCTTTACCCGGCACGCCAGTGGGTGACTTCGGTTTTCTTTTTGGACCACGCGTTAAAGGGAAGCCTGTAGAGCTCAGGTGTCGAATCCTTTCTACCCGAAAGGGTCGCCGCATGCCCGCTTTTGCCGCAGGTCTCGGTGGCGTCAATGGCTATCGCCTTCGCCTTAATGCCGCCGCTCGCAACCTGCAGTTGATTCGCGGCGAGGAAACCCTCGCAACCGTTCCTTATGTTTGGACTTCCGGGAAGTGGATGAACCTGTCCTTTCGAGGTGGGTCCAACGGAGATGGCGGAGCGATTGTTTCGGCCAAGGTTTGGAACGAGGGCGATGAGCCGGCGGATTGGTCTATCTCGCACGAAGACAACGAATCTTTTGCAGGTGGCAAATGCTCACTCTGGGGACTGCCATATGCGAGTACGGAAATTCTCTTTGATGACTTGAAGGTTCTGGCTCTGGAGCTAGACAAATAGCTCCACCTTCTTTGGCTTTTCCACAACGCGTACCCCTGCCTTGGGTTGCAAGAAAGCTTTTCTTAAGCATATTAAGAACTATTCTTGTAATGAATTGTAGAAAAAATTGGAGGTTAACGCTTTGTCTTTCGGTCGGGTTGCTCGGCATGGGTCTCTTTGCTTCTTCTGCCTTCGCTCAAAAACCTCAATTGCCGTCGGTAAAGGAAAAGAGAAGTTTTATCGATACGGTTCGCCCTATCTTTGCCAAATATTGCTATGATTGTCATGGAGAAGGAGCAAGCAAGGGCGACATTGTTTTAGATGACACCTTAAAACACGATGGTTTTCTAGAAAACGAGCTTTTCTGGAACAAGGTTTGGCAAAACCTCTACAAGCACAGTATGCCACCCGCTCAAAAGCCAATGCCATCAAGTGCTGAGCGAAAAGTTGTTCTGGGTGCGATTGAGCGAACTGTATTTGGTCTCGATCCGAGCAAACCCGACCCTGGTCGTGTAACTATTCGAAGGCTAAATCGGGTCGAGTATGACAATGTTATTCGCGATTTGACGGGCGTTGACTTTAAACCCGCCAAGGATTTTCCACCTGACGATACCGGCCATGGGTTCGATACCGTGGGCGATGCTCTTTCACTTTCTCCGCTGTTACTAGAAAAATACATGTCGGCGGCGGATGCCGTGCTGGATGAGGTTCTTGGTGAGTTTCCACCACCAAGAAAATTACAACGGATCAAACCCTCGGATATGAGGGGTGCAGGCTATGCGAGAGATGCTCGAGTGCTTACCACTACGGGTGAGGTTGAGGTCCGGGTGTCGCTTCCAAGACCTGGGGAGTATCGATTTCGGGCACGGGCTTGGGCCTCTCGAGCTGGAGGCGAGTTAGCGAAGATGAAGTTCCGACTAAACGATCGTGACCTGAAAACCTTTGAAGTAACGCACCAGTCGACGGATGCCGGTACTTACGAAGTAAACGCCAAGGTGGAGAGGGCGGGGAACGTCCATTTTAGGGTTTCTTTCCTGAATGATTTTTATGATCCAAGGAATCGCAATCCCAAGCGACGTGATCGTAATCTATACTTGCAGTGGCTGGAGGTTGAATCTCCGATTGGCAAACCATCTCCTGAGCTTCAAGCCTCTCGTTTGAAAATTTTGGGAACTCGTCCGGAGGGTTCCAGTAATCGAGCATACGCGGAATTTGTCTTGCGTCGATTTGTTCCTCGAGCTTATCGGCGGCCAGTTACAGAACAGGAAGTCTCCCGCCTGTTGAAATTGTACGATGTGGTTGGCGGTAAGGACGCCCCTTTTTTGGAAGCGATTCGCCTTCCTCTCAAAGCTGTTTTGGTTTCTCCCCGTTTCCTTTTTCGGGCGGAGTCTCAACCTCGCCCTAACGATCCGATAGCAGTTCACGATCTGGATGAGTTCTCGCTGGCTTCACGATTGTCTTTTTTCCTCTGGAGCACCATGCCTGACGATCAGCTTCTCGCTCTTGCCGCGAAGAAACAATTGCGGTCAAATTTGGCGACCGAGGTTCGTCGGATGTTGGCGGACAATAGAAGTCGGGCTTTTTCAAAAAACTTTGCTGGGCAGTGGTTGCAGTTACGTGACCTCGAACTTGTCCAACCTGATAAAAAACGCTTTCCCGGTTTTGACGACAAACTACGCCAATCCATGCGGGATGAAACGGAGGCTTTCTTTAGCTACTTGCTGATGAAGAATCGACCGGTGACTGAATTTCTCGATGCCGACTACACGTTTATCAATTCCTCGCTGGCTCGCCATTACGGGCTTCGAGGCAAGTTTGCCGACGATCTAAAATACGTTTCTTTGAAAGGTTCAAGTTTACCTCGGGGCGGGATTCTTACTCATGCATCTCTCCTCACCATCACTTCCAATCCCACTCGTACTTCGCCAGTCAAGCGAGGCAAATGGGTGTTGGACAATATACTGGGAACGCCAGTAAAGGATCCTCCACCGGACATACCTGAGTTAGACATAAGCTCTCATGATTCCAGCGGCAAAACTTTGCGCGAGCAGTTGGCCATGCATACCGAAAAACCTCTGTGTGCATCTTGCCATGTTTCGATGGACGCCATTGGATTTTCCTTGGAAAACTACGATGCTATTGGTCGGTGGCGCTTGCAAGATGCAGGAAATCCAATCGATTCCGCTGGCAAACTGCCGACTGGAGAAAAATTTTCCGGAGCTCTTGAGCTTCAACGTTTCATAGTAAATGGGCGAAAGAAAGCCTTTGTCCGTTGTTTGACTGAAAAGCTTTTCACTTATGCTCTTGGCCGGGGGATTGAGTACTTTGACAGATCCGCGATTGAGGAGATTTCCCATCGTATGAGTGAACGCGGTTATCGCTTCTCCGACCTCATCCTTTTTCTTGTTGAAAGCGTTCCTTTCCAGAAGCGCCGGGGCGACTTCCCTACGGAATAAACCTTCTAACAAAACGCCCATTGACCTTGCCTGCAAGGCAGGTTCGGGCTATTTTGCAATATACGTTTTAGTGAAAAAACTTACTTTATCTCGAAGGACTTTTCTCCATGGCTTGGGTACTGCCTTGGTTTTGCCTCCATTGGAAGCGATGGCAGCGAAAGTAGGGAAACCGAAACCTATTCCTTTGCGGATGGGCTTTGCCTACATACCCAATGGGGTAATTCTTCCCCAGTGGCGAACGACTGGCGAAGGACGCAAATATAACCTGTCCCCTTCGCTACGGGCTCTCGAACCCTTTAAGAACGACATCCAAGCTCTGGATGGATTGGATCACAAGAAAGCCAATGCCAACGGAGACGGTGCCGGAGATCATGCTCGAGCGAACGCAACCTTTCTGACGGGATGCCAAGCTCGCAAGACTGCAGGGTCGGATATTCGCATTGGGGTGTCTGTGGACCAGTTGGCCGCCGAGCATGTTGGCAAGGAAACCAAATTGCCCTCCCTTGAGCTGAGTACGGATCGCGCACGCCTCTCAGGGGGTTGCGATTCCGGTTACAGTTGCGCCTATCAATATAACCTCGCGTGGAAGACCGAGTCTTTGCCCATGCCACCCGAAGCCAATCCCCGATCAGTATTCGAGCGTCTTTTTTCTGGCGGGCTTTCTAAGGAACAGGCTGAGAGTCGGACTCGTCGACTACGTCATGAAAAAAGCCTCCTCGACTTTGTGCTTGAAGATGCCAAGAGCCTTCAGCGTGATCTTGGTCGCACCGATCGCTCCAAGTTGGATGAGTACCTTACGAGCGTACGCGAGCTGGAACAGCGAATCGAAAACGCCGAACAGTTTGATTCAAAAACGCCGACCTATTCTAAGCCCAAAGGGATTCCTTCCGATTATGGTGAGCATCTGCGTGTGCAGTTTGACCTTATGGCCTTGGCATTCCAGACAGATGCAACCCGAGTATCTACCTTCCTTCTTGCCCACGATGGAAGTAATCGCAGCTTCTCCGACATTGGCGTCCCCGAAGGTCATCACTCTCTTTCTCATCACCGCGACGACAAGGGAAAGGTGGCGAAATTGGCCAAAATTGATCGTTTCTACGCCGATCAATTTGCTTATTTCTTAAAGAAAATTAAAAGTGTTCGAGAGGTGGATGGTTCTTCTATGCTGGATCACTGCATGCTTATTTATGGCGGTGGCATTAGTGACGGGAACCGCCATGGTCATGAAAAACTTCCTATTCTCCTCGCTGGCGGTCGGGCTGCCGGATTGAGTGCTGGTCGGCGCCATGATTTCAATGGCGAACCCCTGACCAATCTTTACCTTTCGCTCCTTGAGCGGATGGGTGTCGAGGCAGACGCTCTCGGAGACAGCACGGGTAAGCTCGTTAACGTTTAGAGCTCCATGTTTCGTCTACCCTTGATTTGGGCGACGATCTTTGTCGCAACCAATTTTCTCTGTGCGGATATATCTGTTCTTCCAGGCGTAGTTTTAGAAATTCGTGGCAAAGCTTCAAAATCTATCGACTACCGTTTAGAACGGCGTGTGGCCCTCCGAGTCGATGAAAATGAACCCCCTTCTGCATTTGTTGATGCAGGTCCATTTGCATCGGTTTGGCATGGTGTTCTATTATTGGATAAACGCGAGCGCATCAACTTTTCCTTTGAGGGATTTGGCAAAGCCTCTTTGCATTTAGATGGCGAAAAGATTCTAGAGGCGGAGGGGGACGATCTTTCCACCGTTGAGTCTGAGCGTTTACGCTTGAATGGGGGAGAGCATCCTTTTGAGCTTCGTTACTCGAGCACAGATTCAGGTTTGGCTCGTTTCCGTCTTTTCTGGAAGGGGCGTGATTTTGCCAGAGAGTCGATAGCACCAAAGTCACTGGCTCATTTTTCAACTGGGAAGCCAGCCGAATTTCTAAAAAAATCTTCACTTTTAAGGCAAGGTCGCTTTCTCTTTGCTTCTCACGGATGCGTTCGTTGCCATTTACCCGACGAACCTTTTAATAAGAAAACGGCTATGCCTGAAGCCCTTGCCATGGGCCCTTCCCTTGTCGGTGTGGGCTCACGACTAAGTAAGGGCTGGATGGAAAAGTGGATTCTCGACCCGCAGTCAATGCGTCATAATGCCCGAATGCCCAAAATGGTTCACACTCCCATTGAAGCCTCTTATCTTGTAGCTTTTCTCAGTAGTCTCAAAAATGAAAATGCTGGGAAAAGCATAGTTTCCGGCGATAGCAAATCCGGTGGAGTCTTATTTGCGGATCTAGGGTGTATTTCCTGCCATACCCTTATTGAAAATGGCAATATCGATGAGAACGGAAGAATTTCTTTAGTTGGCGTTGGACGTAAATACCGTCCGGGAAGCTTGGCCGCCTTTCTCATCGAGCCAGACAAGCATTATCCGTGGATCCGTATGCCGGACTTTCGTCTTTCCAAAGGGGAGGCAGCAAATCTTGCTGCTTTTCTTCAAGACCTTGAATCTCCGACTCTAAACGTCACCACATCCATGGGAGATGCCGGTAAAGGCAAGCTCCTTGCTTCGAGCCTAGGATGCGTCGCCTGCCACGAGCTTCCTTGTGAAAACAAGTTGATCTCCACGAGCCTTCAAAAGTTAAGTGCGTTAAGTGGAGAAGGTTGTTTGGGTGAAAGTTCAAAAGGTCCTCGATTTCCTTTTTCTAAAGAGGAACGATCGGCCATTGCCATATTTCTTAAAGAGAGGGGTGGAGGGTCTCTTGAGCGTCACAGTCCTCCTGAATTTGCGAACCGTCAGTTTGAGGAGTTGCGTTGCGTGGCTTGTCATGAGCGAGATGGACAAGAGAGCTTCTGGGGAGCCTTTTCAAATGAGGTTTCCTCATTGAAAGCAAGGGAGGATACTTCTTTGGGTCTTGCAAGTAACCCAGTTCCGGCACACTCAACCAACCGCACTCCACCCGATCTCTCTTTTGCTGGTGAAAAACTTACAGAAAACTGGCTCGCCGCCTTTTTGGCGGGGAAAGTGGCGGAAAAACCTCGGCCGTGGATGAAAGCCCGTATGCCAAGCTTCTCGATTCGCGCAAAATACTTGGCATCAGGACTTTCGGGGTCTTGTGGGGTGTTTCCGGAAATGCAGGACGAGCCAAGACACCAAGACGAAAAGCAGTTGGAGCAAGTCGGCGGGAAGATTGTTAGTACATTGTGCATAACCTGTCACGGAGTAGGTGATCAAAAGCCCACTGCTGTCTTCGAAGGGCAAGGCGTAAACCTTAGTTTGGCTCGCTCGAGAATGCGTCGCGAGCATTACATGCGCTGGATGATGAACCCTTATCGCATTACTCCGAATACCATTATGCCAAAGTTTGCAGACGAAGAGGGCCGCACAGGTCTCATTGATTTGTTCGAAGGTGATGCCCGTCGTCAATTCGGCTCGGTGTGGTATTATTTACACGGACTATCCAACTAGTTTGCCGGTTCTGGTAAAGGCAAGATTGGCTCTTGCCATATACGGGGAGAGCAAACTAACCTTAAGTCATTGCATCTGCGCATCCTGTCCGTGCACAGTTTTAACAAGAGTATTTTCCTATCACTGGGTGGAGTTGGCCTTTTAATGGTCGGTTTCTTCTGGGTTGGGTTGGCTCTGGACTTCCCGGCATTGGAAAACGCAATGGTTGGTCTCACGACCAAGCATGTGGTGGGTTATGAGGTTTCCGTTCTTTTAGGTTCGAATGCTAGGGATGAGATTGTCGATAAGGTATTTCGGACCGAGTTGGTTTTTTCAATACTGCTAGCTTCCTACTCCACTCTTCTCTTTGGATTGGCTTTTGTAAAAGGGCTTTTCCGGCGACTGAAGGTTCTTGCATTTGGGGTGGGGATTCCTCTTTTGGGCTTGCTGTTATTATTTTGGGTAAAGTTTCTTTCGGACGATCACATTATTTCGAGTGGAGAAAAAACTGAACTTTTCTTACTTTCGATCATTGGTGTATCCGTAGGGGTAGCCTTATGCTGGTTCGGTATGCTTCAACTTTCCCGCAAAACGAAAATTTCTCTGGACGATTTCGAATTGCCTTCTGAGGGAAGCGTAAACAAGCCGTCGGACGATTTGCTTGATGAGTTGAAGGAGCGAGACCAAGGTGAGGGTGGTGATGGCATAGAGTCTGAACAAACGGAATCGTCCACCACGGCTGCGGAGGAA
>CAZXKR010000007.1:0-1243 GCA_964641305.1 uncultured Puniceicoccaceae bacterium
TCGGCCAAGGGATATAAGCTGACCAGGGCATCGAGATTCACGGCGCCTTGTTGGAGCAGATCGAGGGCGCCTAGGTAGTCGGGCTTGGAGGAGGCGTAGGTTACCCGAACGTCGATCTGGCGCCGGACGAATTGGGTGACGTCGAAGTCGACCTTTGCCCCGTAGAGGGCGACTACGGTTACGACTCCGTTCATCTTCAGGCTTTGCCACGCGTCGGCGAGGACGGGGGATGCTCCCGAAGCCTCGACGTGGGCGTCGGCTTCCTCGCCGAAGTGATCCTTTACCTGTTCGTGGAGGGGCGGCAAGTCGGGGCCGACGGTGAGGGTGGGGAACCCGATGGAACGCAGGGCGGAGAGGCGGGCCTTCTCGTCGCGCTCGGTGCCGGCGATCACGACCTCGGCGCCTCGATGCCGGGCGGATATGGCGCAGAAGGCGCCGATGATTCCCGGACCGGTTACGAGCACTTTGTCGCCTTGTCCGATGCTCGAACGATTGCCTATGCAATGTTCGGCGACGGAGAGAGGTTCGGTGAGGGCGGCGAGGCGCATGTCTAGCCCCTCGGGCACGGGAATGAGGAACTCCGTGTCCACGGCCACGAACTCGGCCATGCCGCCGTCGAGGTGCAGACCTTGGACGCGACGGCGAGCGGAAAGCTGGGGGAGACCTTGACGGCAGTAGGGATCTTCGTCGTCATGGTGCGTCTGCAGGGCGATCATGACTGCATGGTCTCCGATTTCCCAATCGGCGACGCTCGGGCCGACTTTTTCCACGATTCCCGAAAGCTCGTGTCCGAAGGTGACTTTTTCGAGGACGAATTCGTACCCCGGATGGTTAAGCCAAGCGTGAAGGTCGGAACCGCAGATTCCGCAGTTGGATACGCGAAGTAGGACTTCGTTTTCTCCCGGTTCGGGAACGTTCACTTCCTCCAAGCGGGCGGCTCGAGGTTCCTTGGCGTGTCGTCGGAATGCTTTCATGCGGATATTAAAAGGTTTCAGGCGTGGATACTTGCGGCGATTTCGTTCGCTTTTTCCTCACCGAAGAGAAGGGCGACGAGGCGAAGGCCGAAGGCAACGGCGGTGCCGGCTCCACGGGAGGTTATGATTTCTTCATCCTCCACGACTGCGAGATCCTCGCGAATTTCGGGTAGTTCGTCGGCGCAGGTGAAGTGAGCGGTGTAGGTCTTGCCGGTGAGGATGCCGGCGTCGAGCAGGATTAGCGGGGCGGCGCAAATGGCCGCTTGGGG
>CAZXKR010000007.1:1343-5266 GCA_964641305.1 uncultured Puniceicoccaceae bacterium
TCGATGGGAGCTACGGTCTCGATCTCCTCGAAGCCGTCTGTGAGAATGACGAGAACGGTTTTCAACGATTGTCTTCCTTTGTCAACGCTTGGCAAAAAGTTCGTATGCTTTCCCAATACTCATCGCCCCCGACTGCCGCGACGTTGTTGTGCTCGCCATTCGGGATCTTGAGGAAGGACTTGGGCTCGGGCAAGGCTTCGAATAGCTTTTTTCCATGTCGGAAAGAGACCACTTGGTCCATGTCGCCATGGATGACGAGCGAGGGGCAGGAGATTTTATCGGCATTGGAGATGTTGCGAAACTTGTCCCACGGCAACAGGGGGAGTTCCGTCATTACGCGGAAAGCTGTCAGAAAGGGAGTTTCCAAGATGAGGCCTCCCACCTTTTTGTTGGCGGCGAGTTCACAGGAGGGGCCGCCTCCCAGGGATCGTCCCATGGCGACAATGTGTTCGGGCTTCACCTTCGCCTGTTCCAATAGATAGGCATAGGCGGCATCGGCCGATTGATGGCACCCTTTTTCGGTGGGCGTTCCCGAGCTTCGCCCGTAACCGGGGTAATCGTAGGCGAATACGGAAACGCCAAGATCCCGTAGGCTCTCCAGGTACTCGCGGCAATGGCCGATGTCCTCTCCGTTCCCGTGACTGAATAGGATCGTGACCGGGTTTTCCGCCTGTTCGTTCTTGAGATGGATGCAGGCAATGCTTTCTCCCGAGGCTGTTTGCAGGTAGAGGTCGGCCTCCTCCTTATCATAGGACGGAGGTGGCTTCGGAAAAATCATTCCATCTGAAAAATAGGCGGCGAACAGGCACAACAGGCCATAACTCGCAACGATCAAGATCGCAATACGAAGGAACGGCAGGTTGGTGAGGCTGGAAAAATCGGCTAGCATTTTGGATTGTCTTACTAAGCTCGATGGGAGAAACTGTCGACACACAAGAATGGAATTTCTTTTGCCCTAAATAATGATGAAGATTTGTTGTATCGGAGCTGGTTACGTTGGTGGTCCTACCATGGCCATGATTGCTCGGCAATGTGAAGACGTCACCGTAACGGTGGTGGATATCAACGCCGAACGCATCGCTGCGTGGGAATCGGACGAGCTACCCGTGTTCGAGCCGGAGCTTTTGGAAACCGTTCAGGCTGCGCGTGGACGCAACTTGTTTTTCTCCACGGACGTCGAGACGAACATACGGGAAGCCGACGTCATCTTTATCAGCGTCAACACCCCGACCAAGACCTATGGCGTAGGTTCCGGTCATGCGGCCGACCTGCGTTACGTCGAGATTTGCGCCCGCAGGATCGCCGAGATCGGCGGCGGGAATAAGATTGTGGTGGAGAAGTCGACCGTTCCCGTGCGGACCGCCCACATGGTTAAGAAGATTCTAGGTGCTGCCCAAAACGGTTTCGAGTATCAAGTGGTTTCCAATCCCGAATTCTTGGCCGAGGGCACCGCTATTCGCGACCTTCAAAATCCCGACCGTGTTTTGATTGGCGGGGAAACTACGCCCGAGGGGAAGCAAGCAGTGACCACCGTATCCGGGATTTATGAACGGTGGGTAAGCAAGGATAGAATAATAACGACGAATCTTTGGTCCTCCGAATTGTCTAAGTTGACGGCTAACGCTTTCCTTGCTCAGCGAATATCGAGCATCAACGCAATCTCTGCTCTTTGTGAAGCTACTGGGGCAGACGTGGACGAAGTGGCCCGAGCCATTGGCGCCGATTCCCGAATTGGCCCGAAGTTTCTTAAAAGCTCCGTTGGTTTCGGTGGTTCCTGTTTCCAGAAGGATATCCTTAATCTTTCGTATCTATGCAGCCATTTCGGGCTTCCGGAGGTTGCCGCGTACTGGGATCAAGTCGTGTCCATGAACGATTTCCAGAAAAGCCGTTTCGTCAATCGTATGCTAGAGACCATGTTCAATACGGTGTCGGGCAAGCAGATTGCCATTCTTGGATATGCCTTCAAGAAAGACACGAACGATTCCCGAGAATCACCTGCCATCGATATTTGTCGGCACTTGGTGGAGGAAAAAGCTTGTCTCCGTATCTATGATCCCAAGGTGCCCGCCTCTGAGATTTACGAGACTTTGGGTTTGCCTCAATCGGATGCGGAGACTTCCTCCGGTTCCGATGCCGTCGTCACCTGTTGCTCAAGTGCCGAAGAAGCCTGTGAAGGGGCTCATGCCTTAGCCATACTTACGGAATGGGATGCCTTTCGCGATCTCGACTACGCGGCTATATACGCTTCCATGGTCAAGCCGGCTTTTGTCTTTGACGGTCGAAACCTGCTGGATTTGGAAGCTTTGCAGGAAATCGGGTTTCAAGCGTTCGGAATCGGAAAGGGCTAGGACCTAACCCTTATCTAGCCAGCGCATCCCTTAGTAGGTTGGCGCTTTCCTCCAGTCCTCCCGGTCGAGCCCGTTCTAGCCAAGTTTCTCGGTAGCGTTCGACGAGGTCTTGACCTGAGTGGATAGAAACTACGGATTCTTGCCCAAGCATAGTCGTTCCTCTGCTTAGCGCATCGGAGGAAAGGTCTAAGCCGAGCAAGAGTTCGCGAGCCGTAATTCCCGAGTTTCTTTGTTCCCCGGCAAGGTTTTCCAGTCGAGGTCTGAGATTGGACAGGATCTCTTGAGCCGTTTGGATTTTGCCGGCAGGGTGATCGACTTGGAGGCGCCCGGGAAGTTTTTCGGGTTGATCGGCGAAGAGGAGCAACCACGGGAGGCTTGCGTTGACGATTTTCGGACCGAGCGCGAGGTCCAGTTTTCCAAGTTCGACAAGGGCCTCGGAGGGAGTTTCGGTTTCGTCCGGAAACAGGAATTGGTCGAGGAGATGAACGAGTTCTGTCTCGGGATTAGATGTTTCGTTCCAAGCCAATCCTGCCGCATTTATTAGTGCCGGATAAAAGGTGGACCAAGGCTGGTGGTTTCCGCAATCCCCCCAAGTTGAGAGGAGTATGCCCGACGCGTTGTGAGCAAGACCCGCTTCGGTTGCCGACCTTAGGTTGGCCAAGGCGTTCGTCAGGCGCCCCGTGAAACTTCGCCAAGTGGCCGAGCCGGGAGCCAAGTAATAGGAAAGTTCGCAGTCGGCGAGGGTTTTGGATTGTTTGTCGAAGGGGTGTTCGGCCTCATATCCCCAGATTACAGGAGAAGCCGACTTTGGGACATGGGAAGCGTTTTCTGGTTTCTCCAATAGGATGTCGGCCCAAAAAAGCATTTCACGATCGTGTTTCTCGACCAGTTTTCTGATGCCGTCCAAATGCTCCAAGTAGACGGCGTGCTTGCCTCGCTTTTCGATCTCTTGTCGACTCCATCCCTGCCCGAGTTCCCAAGGTTCGTCCATCCCCACGTTGAACCTTCGCGAACTGAAGTTGCTTAGGTACTCGCCGTACAAGGAATCGATGAAGGCAAGCGAGTTGGCATTGGGCTTGAGGGTGCTTCCGTGATCGCGGACGATGAATGGTTCTTCTCGCCGAAAGCCTTCCGGGCACTCGGCTAGATGCTTGTATGGTTCGTGTCGCAACCAGCGCTCGAAATGGCCGAAAGAGTTGAGGTTGGGGACAAGCTCGATGAATCGCTCGCAGCAATGCGCGTCCAAGGTGCGAATCTCTTCCGGAGTCAGTGGGGAGGCATCCTTCCAAACGGTTTCGTGGTCGGCGAAAGCGAAGGTGTGTTCCACATACAGTTGCAGCTCGTTGTATTTCAGGTCCGCCAGCAGGTCGATAAGGGAAAAGAGAGTCTCCATCGTCGGCATCTTGCACCGGCTTACGTCCAGCATGAAGCCACGATTGGCAAAGGCGGGGTGATCTCGGATTTCGAGACGGGGTAGGACGGTGACGCCTTTGGCAAGAAGGGTCTTTAACGTGCGGGTGCCCCGAAAGGCTCCGGCGGGGGTGGCGGCTTGGAGGAGAATGCCGTTGGCGTCGA
>CAZXKR010000007.1:5366-16567 GCA_964641305.1 uncultured Puniceicoccaceae bacterium
CCCCGAAAGGCTCCGGCGGGGGTGGCGGCTTGGAGGAGAATGCCGTTGGCGTCGATCACGATGCGGTGCGCCTCCTCTTTGAAAGAAAGATCCGCGGAAAGCTCGAACCTGATGAATCCGCCACTCTCCTTCGGGTGGAATAGCCCTCTTTCTTCTGCAAAAAACGTTGCGATGCCAGCTAATTCTGAATCGGCGACTGAGTAAGATATGTCTGCAGGGACAGCAGTTTCCCCACCGAGAAAAGCAAGGTGGCGAGGAATGGGGAAGAGCTTGGGCGTCATGCGGTTTGTCTAGAGATTCCTTTTTTGGGAAAGAGGAGACCGCAACCCCAAGTGAGAAATACTGTGACCGGCCATGCCCAGACCGAACTGATCGAACTCGAAGGCTTACCATCTTTGACTTCAATGTGAGGAAGGGATGCGACTTGAAAGTCCGAGCAGATTTCAAGGTTGAGGAGAGCCGAGTAGAGTTCGGTGCGAAGGAGAAGTACGAGAAGGAAGGAAAGGACGAAGCCAAGTGCGAGCCCTTTTAAAGTTGCCCTTGGGGTGAAGAAGGCGGCCAGAAAGAAGCCGAGCATGGGGCCAACGGTGTAGGAGGTCATGCCGAAGGCGAGTTGTACGACGTTTACGTCTCCGCGCAAGTGATGCAGGGCTACGGCGAAAGCGGACAAGGCGATGCCCCAGCCCACGACAAGGGTTCGGGAAAGCTTTACGTCGTTTCGAGCCGATTCCTCGCTCACCTCGACGTCTGTCTTGCGGAAGAGTGAAAGGGTTGTTTGGGAGAGGGCGGCGAGGATGGAGTCCAGACTGGATATGGCGGCCGCGAATATGCCTGCCAAGATGAGTGCGCGCAAACCGACTGGTAGCTCGGTGACTATCCAAACCGGGTAATAGGCGTCCTTTCTTTCGGTCGGCGCGAGTTTTTCAATTTCGGCCGTGAAGCTGGGAAAGGTTTCGGGAGGATTCGCCTGATGGAAGTAAGCGTAGAGGGCGGCGCCGACCATGAGCATAAGCACGGTAATGAGCAGGGCGGCGGAACTCGTGATCATGGCTTTGCGAGCATCGCTTGCGGAACGACAGCAGAACATACGCTGGGCGTTCAACTGATCCACGCCGAACATACTTATGTTTTGAAAGGGTACCGCGAAGATTGCCACCCATAGCGTAAAACCGACGGCTGGGTCGGTGGTCAGGTTGAGGAGGGTGAACTTGCCTGCGTCATCAGCCACTGAAATCATTTCCGACAATCCTCCCTCTATGCCGTTGAGCAACCAGAAGAAAGAAAACAATCCCGCGCCCACGAAAAGGAAGAACTGCATGACGTCCGTCCAAATTACGGTGCGCATACCCCCCATCAGTGTCCATCCGATCGCAAAAAGCCCGATGATCCAGATGCAGTGTTCGAATTCTAGCGGAGTGACCACTCGCAGGGCGAGTGCAGCCACCAGCACTCGCACGCTTTGCCCGAGAATGCCACCCACCTGAAACACGATGGTGGCGAGACGCTTTACGCCTTCGCCAAGCCGGTAGCCCATGTAATCGTAGGGACTGTAGATGTCCCGTTCGTAAAAGGCGCGCACGAAATAGATTCCAACAATGATTCTGGCGGCGATGGACCCGAGTCCCCATTGTAGGTAGGTGAAGTCCCCCGTGGCCGCATAGACCATTCCGGGTACGCCGATGAAAGTGACCCCGCTTATCTCGGTTGCGATGATCGATCCGCTAACCGCCGGCCAAGGCAGGGTGCGTCCGCCGAGGAAGAAATCCTTAACGCTTGATTGCTTTCCCCGCAATAAGTGTCCGACGAGGGTCGTAAGCAAGAGGTAGCCCACCACCACCGACCAATCCAAATTCGTAAAGCTTTCGCGTAAATCCATCCAGGAAGTAATTCTTATGGCTTGGAAAGCAATTGGAGCAAACTTTCTTTCTCCTAAACTTTGTTTTTGATGCGCTGCTCAATGAAATTATGGATTGCTCAGAGTTGTCCGATAACCTAATAGATTATTTATGGCAAAGAATGCGTTGGATGGTATTAACGACTTCTACGACGTTGTTGTGGTTGGTAGTGGTCTGGGGGGACTCACGGGCGCAAATTGTCTGGCTAAGCAGGGTCACTCGGTTTTGCTTCTGGAACACCACTACCAATTCGGAGGCTTGGCCACTTGGTTCAAGCGAGCGGGTGGTCATATCTTTGACATCTCCCTGCATGGATTTCCCGTCGGCATGGTTAAGTCTTGTCGCAAGTACTGGACGAAAGAGATTGCCGATTCCATTGTCCAGTTGAAGAACATACGCTTCGTTAATCCGCAGTACGATCTACGGACGACTTTCGACCGCTGGGACTTCACTCGAATTTTGCAGGACAAGTTCATGGTGGCGAAGGAGAGGGTGGAGGATTTTTTCGAGCATGTCCGAACGATGGATTATTTCATGCCTGACGGTCGTACCATTGGAGACTTGTTCGAACAGTTCTTTCCCGGTCGAGACGATGTGAAGCGCCTCTTGCTCGAGCCCATTGCCTTTGCCAATGGTTCGACCTTAAAGGATCCAGCGATTGCCTATGGCATCGTTTTTTCCAATTTCATGCGTAAGGGCATTTACACATTCAAGGGCGGCACGGACACCCTGATCAAGAATATGGTCAAGGAATTACGCACGAACGGAGCGGATCTGCGGAGGGAATGTCTTGTGGAAAACGTAATTACGGAGGAGCAGTCCGGAAAGCATCATGTCCGCGGTGTGCGAGTTAACGGAAAAGACATAGGTTGTCGGGCGGTTCTTTCCAATGCCAATTTGAAAGATACCGTCGAGCGTTTGCTGGGCAAGAGCAAGTTGCCCAACGTGTTTCGCAAGTTTGCGTCGAAAGTACGAGTGAACTCGACCTCCTGTCAGGTTTATATCGGACTCAAGAAGGGAGAGGAGATTCCCGAGGTGGGCGACCTCATCTTCACTTCCGAGGCTCAACAGTTTTCCAGTGACGAATTGACCGATCGTCACACCACCAGTCGCACGTTTTCCGTTTACTATCCGCACACACGCCCACACCTGAAGGATCCTCGCTACAGCATAGTGGCTTCCATCAATGCGAAGTGGAAGGATTGGGACAAACTGTCCGAAGAGGAATACGGCGAAGAAAAAGAACGTCTATGCGAGGAATCCCTAGTGGCCTTGGAGAAGATCGTGCCCGGCATTCGAGATAAGATCGATCACGTCGAGGCAGCGACCCCCCGAACGATTCAACACTACACCCGCCATTCAGGCGGCACTTCGTTTGGTACCAAGTTCGAAGGTTTGGAGGTTTCCGAGAAACTGCCCCAACATGCTCCCGGGCTTTTTCATGCCGGTTCGGTGGGGATCATCATGTCCGGCTGGTTGGGCACCATCAACTATGGCGTAATCATCGCTGATAAAGTGGATCGCTTCCTAAACGGGAAATTTTCTTCCGATCCCACTTCCGTAAACTCCTGATCCTTGCGGTCGCACTAGAACCATTTGTCCTCATGGAGGAAATTCATCGCCGCATTCCCCATCGAAAGCCGTTTTTGTTTATCGATGAAATCGTTGAAATCAGCGAGAACGGTGCAGTTGCTCGTTTGACAGTTTCTCCCGAACTACCTTTTTTTGAGGGACATTATCCGGGAAACCCCATCATGCCTGGCGTTCTCCTTTGTGAGTCCGTCTTTCAAACCGGTGCCATCTATTTGGCCGAAAAGCTTGGTTCCGATGCCCTGAACGTTGATAAGGTAACCCCGGTGCTTTCACGAATACGCGATGCTCGTTTCAAGCGTATGGTACTACCTGGGGATACCATAGAGGTAACTGTCAAAGAGAAGGATCAAATCGGAAAATTTTACAACCTTACGGGCGAAATTCGCAAGGAAGGCAAAACTGCCGTAACGGTTAGCTTCGCCTTGGCCATGGTGCCGAAGGAAGAGGGGTAGGGAGCCTTATGAGTTTTCTGGGCGTAAAGGGAAAAACTTTTCTGGTGCTTGGGGTCGCCAATCGCAAGAGTGTGGCTTGGGCGGTCGCAAAAATTTTGGAAGAGGAGGGAGCGGACGTCGTTTATTCCGTGCGTAGTGAAGAAAGGCGTCTTGAGACCGCCAAGTTGTTGGGCGAAAGGCCCGTTTTCGTCTGCGACGTCGAGAATGAGGAGGAAATCGCCGGCTTGGCCAGTCGACTTGAGGGAGCAGGGTACTCTTCCTTGGATGGCGTTCTCCATTCGATCGCCTTCGCCGACTACTCCGAAGGCATCAAGCCCTTTCATGAAACGAAGCGGAAGGATTTTCTTCGAGCCACTCAAGTA
Source organism: uncultured Puniceicoccaceae bacterium (assembly GCA_964641305.1). Classification (GTDB taxonomy): domain Bacteria; phylum Verrucomicrobiota; class Verrucomicrobiia; order Opitutales; family Seribacteraceae. Next base: position 9,669 of record CAZXKR010000007.1, read on the forward strand.
TCCACTTTTTCCTTGGTGGAGGTGGCCAATGCTTGCAAGCATCTCCTCGCGAGCGACGCATCCGTAGTCACCATCGGCATATCTTCCACTCAAGTCACAGCGGAGGATTACGGTTACATGGCCCCGATCAAGGCCGCCTTGGAAACCTCCGTTCGTTACTTGGCCAAATCTTTCTCCATCGATTCCGAGGTCCGTTTCAACTCCGTCAATGCAGGTCCGCTCAAAACCAGTGCTTCCGCAGGTATCCCCGGTTACCTCGAGAACTATCTATACGCGGAGAAACTTACTTTTCGCAAACGCGCCTTGGCTACGGAAGAGGTAGCCAACCTCGCGGTATTTCTACTTAGCCCCAGATCGAGCGGGATCAATGGTCAAGGCGTCGTCATCGATGCTGGGATGGGGTTCAACTACTTCGACAAGGATGTGGTCAAGTCAGTCATGAAGACGGATGTTTGATTCTTCATGGCTTTTCAATTTCAACGACTTTGATCCGGCGCTGATTTAGCGGGCAACTCATTAAATTATGGATTTTTCGAACGTCGCGATCGAGGCCATGGCCTATGCTCTCCCTCCCGATGTGGTTACTTCCGATGCGATAGAGGATCGGCTTTCGCCTCTTTACGAGCGCCTGAACCTTCCTCAAGGAAGACTCGAGCTCATGACGGGGATCCGAGAACGCCGATTCTGGCCCGAAGGTTTTTCTGCATCCCAAGCATCTGCGGAAGCAGGTAATGCGTTGCTGGCTAAGGGTGTCCCGGCAAAAGAGATAGACCTTTTGATTCATTCCGCCGTATGTCGAGATCGGCTTGAACCTGCTACTGCCTCTTACGTCCATCGTCTAATGGGACTCGGTTCGAATGTCCAAATCCTCGATGTTTCCAATGCCTGCTTGGGGTTTCTCAATGCCTTGATTCTTGCGGGAGGCCTTATTGAAAGTGGCCAGATTAAACGTGCCGTAATCGTTGCGGGAGAAAATGGTCGACCCCTTGTCGATAGAACCATCGAGATACTTAATGAGCGTGACCTCGATCGCCAAACGATTAAACCGTTCTTTGCCAATCTCACGATTGGAGCGGGTGCCGTTGCTTGGTCTATTGTGCATCGCGATCTCCTCGACGAGAAGGATGCTCCCTTGATCGGGCGAGGTGTGGTGGAGACCGATACTTCCCACAATGATCTCTGCGAAGGAGATTCCTCAGGAGATGCCCTCGAAATGCAGACGGACTCGGAAGAACTCTTGCACGCGGGAATTGCGGTGGCGACTCGAGCTTGGGACAAATTTTCCCTTCACACGGGTTGGACGCCCGAGACGCCTGAACTGATCATCACGCACCAAGTCGGCCGTGCTCACACCAAAGCCGTTTTCGAGTCAATCGGTCTTGATCCAGAGAAAAACTATTCCAGTTTCGAGACTCTTGGGAATTGCGGATCCGTCTCTCTCCCCATTACTTATTCGCTCGCTTCCGAGGCAGGAAAAGCAATGTCGGGTCATCCTACCGCTTTTCTTGGAATCGGCAGCGGTCTTTCCTGCATCATCCATTCCGTCACCAATTGAATCTTTCCTCAGACATTCAGGAAGAATACCCATTTAGTGGGAAATTCCTAGAGCTTGAAGGTGGTTGGCGCCTTCATTACCTCGATGAAGGGGAGGGGGGGTGCCCACCGATCCTGATGCTGCATGGGAACCCCACTTGGTCCTTCTTTTATCGCAAACTGATTCTTGCCCTAAGGGAAGAAGACCGCTGCATTGCCCCTGATCATCTCGGTTGCGGTCTCTCCGACAAACCCTCTCACGGTTCCTTCCCTTACGATCTCTCCGGTCACATTGACAACCTCCGCACCTTGCTGGATCGACTCGGCATAGACCAAGTGCGTCTCGTCGTTCACGATTGGGGTGGTGCGATCGGTCTTGGAGCCTTTCGTGATGCCCCGGAGCTCGTGGAGCGTCTGGTGATTCTGAATACCGCGGCATTCCTTTCTCCTCGAGTTCCCAAGCGTATTTTACTTTGTCGGCTGCCGGTTCTTGGTGCTTTTCTGGTTCGCGGACTGAATGCGTTTGCGGGGTTGGCTGCCCGCATGGCCGTGGTAAAAGGGATTCCGACAGCCGTTCGCAAAGGTTTTCTGTTACCCTATGACTCTTGGGCCAATCGCGTTGCCGTATGGCGTTTTGTTCGGGACATACCACATGAAGTCAATCATCCGACGCGACCTCTTGTCGCGGACATCGAAGACAAACTTAGTCGATTCTCAGACACTCCCAAGCTGGCTTGCTGGGGCTTGCGCGATTTTTGCTTCAGTGAACATTTTCTCGACCAATGGCGGGATCGTTTCCCCGATCTTCAAGTAGAGTCATTCGCTGATGCAGGGCACTATCTGCTGGAGGACGCGACGGATGAATGTATTCCTCGTATCGTGGCTTTCCTTAGGAATGCCTAAAGAGTTCCGCTTGCATCGTAGCTGAGTGGCGATTAGGTTCTGTATCGGATGAGTCGTAAGACACCCATTAGGAATCGTGGAGAAAGCACGCACAACGTCGTGCCCTATGTTCCTTATGATAATACTTCCGACGCTTATCGGCCCGAGCAACCTCGAAAGCCGGAGACTGGTTTCGGAGTCTACGTGAGCTTGGCGAGCATTGTCTTTCTCGTCATTTTCTTTTGGTTCTTATTTGATTTGGCGGTGGAGACGTGGGAACGGCTCAAGTAAGCGAACCAACCGACTCTACGCGGGACCAGTGCTTTCCGGAGGAGACCCTGATGGATTTGTTTGCCGAGCACCTTTCCCTTGAACGGCGGCTTTCGAATTACACGGTTCGCAATTATCGGCATGCCTTGGTCAACTTCTTCGCGTGGTTGCGCGCTCAAGTGGATTGGCAAGGGGACCTGGACGTCATTTCAAAAACCTTTGTTCGCTCCTATCTGGTTGAGGAACAACGGCGCCTCTCGCGACGAACGCTTCGCAATCACGTTTCGGGCATTCGTATGTTCTTCAAGTTTTGCATGGAGCGAAAACTGGCCGAGCGAAACCCTTTTCTGGGGCTTACCTTGCCCAAAGTCGCAAAGACTCTTCCGAAGTTTCTTACCGAGACGCAGACCGATCTCCTTTTGTCTCAGCCCATCAAACTCATCGAGACCGACGCTTTGGAACCTTTTGTTGCGTGGCGCGATCGGATCGTTTTGGAAATTTTGTACGGCGGTGGTGTACGGGTAAGTGAATTGGTCGGATTGAACTACGGTGATCTTGATCTCAGGCGTGCTACAGCTCGCGTGACAGGCAAGGGGAACAAACAACGTCTGTGCCCGATAGGCGAGAATGCCGTTCATTGCGTTCGTCATTTCAGTAGTGAGTTTGCTCAAGATTCCTCGATTAACGCTCCCCTGATCGTTAATCGCGCGGGTAAACGTCTTAGCGTCCGTTCGGTCCAGATCATGCTGAAAAAGTACCTACGCATGGCGGGATTGCCTGACGACCTGACCCCTCACAAACTCCGCCACTCTTATGCCACCCATATGCTGGACAACGGTGCGGACTTGCGTTCTGTCCAGGAGCTTCTTGGGCACGCCAATTTGTCTACCACGCAAATCTACACTCACGTCACCGTGGCTCGGTTGAAGCAAGTGCACGGGCAGGCTCATCCTCGGGCATGAGTGAAGACACCGTGCCTATCGGCCGAATTGTCCTTCGCTCACTGTCCCTTGTGATATTGTGCTTTGGGGCAGGGCTTTGGTGGTATCACGGAGCACAACCGGGCCTTTGGAAAACGAGTGTGGAAAACCGTATCGAAATACCGATTGTCGAAGGCATGCCCGAGCTAGGGACTCAGGAAAAAATCGTTTGGGAAGATCGATTCGTCTCAGGAATAGAAACACCTATTCTTTCCTTGGTTCTTGCCCTTTTGCTATGGGGCCTTTCTTTTTTATCTTTTCGACAAGCAAACCCGTAAATTCCAACAACGATTCCAAGCAATGATTCAGAAATCTTTTTCCTTTCTCGCCGCTTTAGCCGCTTCCACCTTCCTGTCTGCCAAGGCCATTACTTTCGACTTCAAGGATCCGAAAAACGTAAACAACGTCATTTTTCAGATGGATGCCCCCCTCGAGTCGATCAACGGGTCCGGTCAAGGCGTCGCGGGCATCGTCAAGTTCGACCCCGATTCCCCAGAGTCCACAACTGGCTCCATCACTCTAGCAGTCGCCAGTCTCCATGTCGGAAATCCAGTGCTCAAGGAACATATCCATGGCGAAGAGTGGATGGACGTTAAGAAGTTTCCTGAAATCAAGTTTGTCTTGTCTAAACTCGAGAACGTACGGAAAGACGGTCTCCACCTTCTCGCCATGGCCAAGGGAAAGATGACGATTCGTAAAGTGACCAAGGAAATTACTGCCCCCGTCAAACTGACCTTCCTCAAGGGTATGCTCGAGAAGCGTAATCGTGTGCCGGGCGATCTTCTCGTGATCCGTTCCAAGTTCGTCGTGAAGCGCGATGATTTCGGCATACGACCCGGAGAAAAGCTCGAAAAAGTGTCCAATGAGATTGAGATTTCTCTAAACGTTGCGGGAGCCGCTCCCACCAAGTAAGCAAGCGGTTATTTTTTACCCAGTGCTTGCTTTATGGCGGCCTTGATTTCAGGGACTTCGCCATAGGGGTCTTCATACTTTCTGCAATAGCTTTTCAGTGCTTTTGTTAGACTTAGCACGACTTTCGAGTACTTTGGTATTTCGTAACAGTTATCCATTTCATCGGGATCCTCAGCCAAGTCGAAGAGCCAGGGTTCATCCATAGCGGAAAAAACAAGCTTATGGTCATCGGTCACGGCACAAAGCCATGGTTTGCCTGCGCTGGTGGAACGAATGAAGGCGACGTCGTTCCAGTTCTTTCCCTCTCCGCGAAAGAGGGCGGAGGCGTCTCTTCCCTGTTCCTTGCCGACTGTTTCGACCTCCATCAGGGATAGTGTAGTGGGGAGGAAGTCGACACAGCTTAGGGCCTCGTTCACAATCGTGCCCGCAGGCACCTTGCCGGGACAGTGGAGCAAGAAGGGAATTCGAGCCGAGCCCTCGTAGGGTACGCCTTTGTTCAGGCGCCCGTGCTCTCCGCAGAGGTCGCCGTGGTCGGCCGTGAATACGATGACCGTACGATCGATAAGGTTGTGTTTTCTCAAGGATTCCAAGATTCGGCCGATGTTGTCGTCCAAGCATTTTACCATTCCATAGTACTTGGGCATAATGGAGCGAACGGTGTCGGCGGTAAGTCTGGGCCCTTGTCTGCCGCCCCATTTCGGAGTTTGGGCCAAGGTCTTTGTCAGCGAGCGAGGTATCGGCACCTTGGCGTCGGCATACATTACGTCATAGGGTTTTCGCACCGTGTTTGGCCCATGCGGGTCGGGATAATCCACCATATAGCAGAAAGGCTTATTTCGGTTGAGGTTCACGAAGTCGATAACCTTGTCCGTAAGCCAGTCGGTGGAGAAACTTTTCTCGTCGGCCCCTGCAACGTCGTAATTGGGTTTTCCGTTACGGCGAGCTGCCACCCGTGGACCGTTCTCAGTGTCCTCGAACTTTTTCCAGTGCCCGCGGTTGAACATGAAACGGTTGTCCTCCCAGCCGAATTTCCGCTTGGGTTCCCATTGCGGTTTACCGTTTCCATCTAGATGCCACTTGCCTGCGTAACCGGTGGCGTATCCTTTCCGCCGTAGAATTTCGGCGAAGGTCACGATCTTGTCATCGAGTCGAATGTTGTTGTTGGTTACCGGAGTGTGTTGTGGATAGCGACCGCTCATGAGGGCCCCTCGGGAAGGAGAGCAGACGGGGGTGGTTGCATAAAAGCTGGTACAAATCGCTCCGTTGTTTCCGATCCAGTCGATGTTTGGCGTTCCAACGATTTTCCCGCCATAGCAGCCAAGCGTCTTGAAATGATGCTCGTCGGTCTGAATTACGAGCAAGTTCAGGGAATCATTCTTGCCCGTCACAAAGGTGGGCAGAGAAAGATTCATGAAAATGAAAAATGGCAACGCGAATGAGGCTAACTGGGATTTCATGATAAAGGTTTTCTGCTCGTTATCGAAGCCATTTCTATTGGCAGTGGCAATACGATTACCATTTATCGAATAAGTTCACGGGCGGATTCGTAGATTAATCTTAAGAGGCAAAATGCCAACAAAAGAAAAGGGCCCGGAGATTACTCTCCGAGCCCTTTTCAAAAAGGTGGGACGGCGTTCGCCACACGCTCGTTCCCGGATACCGGCATTTGGCGCTCATCCTAGGGGGTAAGCTGCCGGCTCCCCGACGTCATTCAAGGAAACAAGTCCTTATTGCGGCCTCATGACAGGGCCGTCGTCAAGTTTCCTCGACGAATTCGAGTGAGGCTTCTGGGCAAATCGCTCGCGTATCTCTCGACGGGCTTACGATTCACTCGGAACAGCATCGTTGCCTAATGACGCTACTCCTCTGTTCGCAGGGTCTGCCCCACAGCGAACTGTGGGCGTTCGCCCTGCTCTACGGGTATCGCCTCTTATCTCTCCGGTCATTTTCGGCAACTCGCTCAATGCCTTGCGGCACGAGGAGCAATCGTAGCGTTAACTTTCGCCCGATGGCGAATTTTCACGCTTCAACTCGAGGTGACTTGGTCTCCAAAACCCCGAAGGGTTCGGTAAACTTGACGCCCTTGCCGGCGCCGGTCATCTCAAACCTATCTGGACTGTCGCGGTAACGACCTCACCTTTTCGGTGACCGCCTACGAAAACCAGTCGAGACCCGACTATGTTTTCGCTAACTCCACTCACCGCGGTCTCGCGATGCGGTTCGTGGCCACTACCCAAGAATTCACATTGAGCAGGAGTGTGAACTCCCGCCTTGGGCAGGGTGAACGTTTGCCTTCTAAGTCCCGGTCGAAACCGTTTCCTA